>JAFUZI010000091.1 GCA_017476705.1 Bacilli bacterium | reverse complement strand
TATTTAAATATGAAGCAACTGGTGAGGATAATGATTATGTTTATTATTGTGATAATGGTGAGTGGGTTGCTTGGAAAAAGGCTAATTTAAGATGGGATGGAGTATTATATAATGCTGGTACTATAAACAGTGAACATTTTGGAAGTTTTACTGGTAATAAATATCCTAGCGATAGCCATCCAATTGATGGATATAATTTTGCGTCTAGTAGAATTAGTATTGGTACATATCAAATAAATCCTCCAGTTACAAACGTAAAAGTTTTAACAAGTAATATTAGTTTCCCAACTGAAAGATGGAATTATATGGTTTTCGCAGTTTCAGGCCAATGGACAACAAACTTTGGTGGAGGTACTGGTAATTTAGTTGTTAATTTATATGAAGGTGCTACTAAGATTGCAAGTAAGACTTTGGCATCTTGGGCTAACCCACAACGTTGGGATAATTATGCAATGAGTGGAACTATTAATGAGAGTTTAGTAAAGGTTGATTTGAGTTCATTACATAATAGAACTATTGATAAAATTGAATTAGTTTCTACTGGTAATTTAGCTCGTAGTGATGCTAATACTGGTGATACTGTATATTCAACATTTCATATTACGCGAATATATATGGAAAAATAAGACTAATTTTTAGTCTTTTTTCTTGATTTAAAATATTTTTTATATTATACTTATTATAGTTTTTATTAAACGGGGAAGAAGAGTAGTAATAAGTGATTATTTATTTAGAGAAAATGTGGCTGGTGAAAACATTTAAATAAGTCTTATGAACTTGCTTTGGAGTTTAAACGTATACTCGCGTTAAGAGATAAAGAGCATAGCATTATGAAATAAGGTGGTACCGCGGGAAAACTCGTCCTTATAGATTAATGCTTTTTTATATATTTAAGGAGGATTTATGATTAGGGATATTGTTACATATTTTATAATTATATTAGTTATATATTTATTTTATCTTTTATTTATAGGACTTAGAAAAGAACAAGTTAAAAAATTTAAAAATAATACATTTTATAAATATTTAATTAAGACTTATAAGTTAAATCCTAAAAGTCATGATATGAAAAATATGGTTCAAATTATAGGAGCCGCTAATGGATTTATAATCGCAACTACTTATGAAATAGTATTATTTATTAAGGGATTAACTTTACAATTTATAATGGCTATTGCTTTATTTATAATATTAGATTTAATTGTTTATCATATAATTGGTAAGATTTTGAAAGGAAGAGAATAATATGTACAACTTTAAAGAAATTGAGAAAAAATGGCAAAAATATTGGGAAGATAATAAAACATTTAAAACTGATGCATGGGATTTTTCTAAACCTAAGTATTATGCACTAGATATGTTTCCTTACCCAAGTGGTGTAGGACTTCATGCAGGACATCCAGAAGGATATACTGCAACTGATATAGTATCACGTATGAAACGTATGCAAGGATATAATGTACTTCATCCTATGGGATTTGATTCATTTGGGCTTCCAGCAGAACAATATGCAATAAATACTGGTAATCATCCAAATGGATTTACAGAAAAAAACATTGAAACATTTAAACAACAACTTAAAATGCTAGGCTTTTCATATGACTGGGATAGAGAAATATCTACAAGTGATCCAAGTTTTTACAAATGGACTCAATGGATTTTTAAAAGACTTTATGAAGATGGATACGCTAAATGTGTTGATATGCCAGTTAATTGGTGTGAAGAGTTAGGTACAGTTCTTGCAAATGATGAAGTAATTGATGGCAAATCTGAACGTGGAGGATTTCCTGTTGTTAGAAAAAATATGAAACAATGGGTAATTGATATTCCAGCATTTGCTGAAAAATTACTTGATGGATTAGATAGTGTTGATTGGCCTGAATCTACTAAAGAAATCCAAAGAAATTGGATTGGAAAATCAACTGGTGTTGAAGTTGATTTTAATGTTGTTGGTGGTTCTAAATTTTCAATTTATACAACATGTATTGAAACTATATATGGTATTACATTTATGGTTTTAGCGCCTGAAAACAAACTTGTTGATGAATTAAAACCTAGAATAAAAAACTGGGATGAAGTTGTTAAATATAGAGAAGAAACAGCTAAAAAATCTGATTTTGATAGAACAGAAATGAATAAAGGAAAAACAGGCGTAAGACTAGATGGCGTTATGGCAATAAATCCAGTTAATGGACGTGAAGTTCCAATTTTCTTAGGAGACTTTGTACTTGCTAGTTATGGAACAGGTGCTGTTATGGCAGTTCCAACACATGACCAAAGAGATTTTGAATATGCTAAAGCACATAATATTGATATGATTCAAGTAATAGATGGGAAAGATGTTAGTGAATGTGCATTTGAAAAACAAGATTATCTAGGAAAAGGCTGTAAGCTAATTAATTCAGAAGAATTTACAGGACTTACTGTAGAAGAAGCTAAAGAGGCAATTACTGATAAACTAGTTGCTATGGGTGTTGCTAGAAGAAAAGTAAACTATAGAATAAGAGAGTGGATATTTGCTCGTCAAAGATATTGGGGAGAACCAATTCCAATTATTCATTTAGAAGATGGAAGAGATGTTGTTTTAACTGATAGTGAGCTTCCTTTGATTTTACCTGAACTAGAAGATTATAAGGGAAAAGGAGGAAAAGCACCACTTGAAAATGCAACTGATTGGGTAAATGTAGAAGTTAATGGAGTTAAAGGTAAAAGAGAAACATCTACTATGCCAGGAAGTGCAGGATCTAGTTGGTATTTCTTAAGATATATTGATCCTAAAAATGATTTGGAACTTGCTAATAAGGAATTATTAAAACATTGGATGCCAGTTGATTTATATGTTGGTGGTCCTGAGCATGCTGTTGGACATTTATTATATTCACGTATGTGGAATAATTATTTATATGATAAAGGAATAGTATCTGTTAAAGAACCATTTAAAAAACTTGTACATCAAGGTATGATACTTGGATCTAATGGTGTTAAAATGGGTAAAAGATTCCCTGAATTTGTAATTAATCCTAATGATATTGTAAAAGAATATGGCGCTGATACATTAAGACTTTATGAAATGTTTATGGGACCATTAGAAGCTGATAAACCATGGAGTACTCAAGGAGTTGAGGGAGCACATAGATTTATTGAGCGTGTTTGGAGACTTTATAATGAAGAGAATAAAGCAACAAGTGAAAATAAAAATCTAGATAAAATTTATCATCAAACAGTTAAGAAAGTAACAGAAGATTATGAATCACTTAATTTTAATACAGCAATCTCACAAATGATGATATTTATAAATGCTGTTTATAAAGAAGATTCATTCCCAATAGAATATATGGAAGGATTTATAAAATTATTAAATCCAATTTGTCCTCATATGACAGAAGAAATTTGGAATACAGTGTTAAATCATGATGGAACACTTGCTTATGAAGAGTGGCCTAAATATGATGATGCTAAAATAGTTGATGAAAAATTTAGTATTGCTGTTCAAGTAAATGGTAAATTAAGAGGAACAATTGAAGTTAATAATGAAACTACCAAAGAAGAGATGGAAACTATGGCACTAAGTTTAGATAATGTTAAAAACTTTACTGATGGACATGAAATAGTTAAAGTTATAGTAGTTCCTAAAAAAATAGTTAATATAGTAGTTAAGTAAGAATTATTTAATTCTTACTTTTTTTATAAAAAGTCAATATTTCTTTTTATTGACTAAAAATAGTTAAGTAGGTATAATTTAAATAGAATAATAGGAGGTATATATGAGACGAGGATTCACACTAATTGAGTTACTTGCAGTAATAGTAATACTTGCAGTTATAGCATTAATTGCATATCCAGTTATAACAGGTATTGTTGAAAATTCTAAAAAGAATTCAGCTTTAAGAAGCATTGAAGGAGATGTAGAAGCTGCCAATAATGCAACTGTAATATATGATGTAGATAATAATAAAGGCATAAATGTTACTGTTGATAAGCATACATTTACAAGTGATGTAGATACTTTAGAGTTTAGTAAGATAAAAGTAAAAGGAACAATTCCTACATATTCATATATAGATTTTAATACAAAAACTAAAGCGGTATCTGAAGGGCATTTTTGTATTAGTGGTTATAGCGTAATATATGAAAATAATCAAGCTAAAATATCTAATACTAATTATTGCACAGATAATCAAGAGTTACC
>JAFUZI010000090.1 GCA_017476705.1 Bacilli bacterium | reverse complement strand
TTATTGCATCTATCGTAATTGGTACTATTCAATTAGGTGCTACTATTGACTATGCTATATTAATGACTACTAAATATCTAGAAATGAGAAAAAAAGGTGTAGAAAAACATAAAGCAATGAAAAATGCACTTGATAATTCAGTTAACTCTATATTTGTTAGTGGACTTTGTTTCTTTGCTGCTACATTTGGAGTAGGTGTTTATTCAAAACTAGAAATGATTGGCTCTTTATGTACATTAATTTCAAGAGGAGCGATTATAAGTATGATCGTTGTCATAATGATTTTACCTTCAATATTATTAATATTTGATTCATTAATAACTAAAACAACTAAAGGGTTTGTAAAGGAGAGATAATATGAAAAATGTTAAAAAATTAGGAACAGTGTTATTAACTACAGCTATTTTAACTTCATCATGTCCAGTGTATGCACTTTCAAAAGATGAAACAGTTTATTCTAAACTAAATAGTGATGGTTCTGTTAATAAAACTGTAGTAAGTGAATACTTAAAAAATAGTGAAGATACAATAAATGATAAAACTGATTTAAAAAATATATTAAATTTAAATGGAAAAGAAACTTACAAATTAGATGGAACTAATTTAGTATGGGACGCTAAGGGAAAAGATATTTATTATCAAGGAGAAACTAATAAAGCGCTTCCAGTTGATTTATCAATTGAATATAAATTAGATGGTAAAAAAATAGAATTAAATGATTTACTTGGTAAAAAAGGTAAAGTAGAAATTACTTTAAATTATGTAAATCACGATACACATAATGTATTAGTAAATGGTAAATATGAGGTACTTTATACTCCATTTGTTGTAACAATGGGAACAGTTATATCAAACTCTAATAACTCAAATATAACAGTATCTAATGGTAGAGTTGTATCTAATGGTAAAAGTAGTGTTGTAGTAGCACTTGCATCACCAGGACTTGCTGATTCATTAAAAACTGATAAATTAAAAGATTTTGATAAAATTACTATTTCATTTGATACTAAATCATTTGAACTATCAAGTATTTATTCAGTTGTATCATCAAAATTAGTTAATAGTGATGATTTAAATGTTTTCCATAAATTTGACTCAGTTTATTCAAAAGTAGATACTTTATCTAATTCAAGTAAAAAATTAGTTGCTGGTTCTAATAAATTAAATGAAGGCGCTAAATTATTAAATAGTGCATTAACTTCTAAAATTAAAGAACTTGAAAATAGTAGTTCAATTGATGCTGCTAAATTAGAATATATTAAAAATACTGCTGGAGAAAGTGCAGTAAAAACTGTAGAAAATGAAAAAACATCAATTAAAGAACAAGGCGCAAATGCTGTTGATATTTACATATTAACTATTAAAGATTTAATAAAAAAAGCACAAGAAAAAAATCCTGCATTAGAAATTTTATATGATAATAATTTATGTGGAATGGAATCATCAAGTGTTCCAGCTCAATATCAACCATATTTAGCTTATTGTCAAGTTGCAGATGTTCAACAATATTTAGTCTTAAAAAAAACATATGCAGCTCTTCAAAATGAAGATGTAAAAGCTTTAGTTAAAAATGTATCAAGTGAAGTAGCATATGGAACTGCTAAAACAACAGCTAAAAAAACTGCTGAAAAAACATCAGAACAAGTTGCTATTCAAGTTGCAGATACTGCTAAAACAACTACATTAACATCATTGAAAACATTAAATGCCAATGTAGAAAAATTAGCTAGTGGAGTAAATGAATTAAGTATAGGCATGAATCAATTTGATGAAGATGGAATTAGTAAAATAGCAAGCATAGTAAATGGTGATGTTAAAACTACACAAGCAAGATTACAAGCTTTAATGAATTTAGGGAAAGCATATGATTCATTTACTATGAAAGATTCAAATACTGAATCTGAAACAAAATTTGTTTTAATGACTAATGGCGCAAAAAAAGTTGTAAAAAATAACAATAAAAAAGTTAAAGCAACAAAAAAAGAAACTATAATTGATAAAATTAAAAAAATATTTTAAACTATGATTTTTATAAATTAGTAATTTTTATCCTATCAAATTTAAAATTTAATTAGACAAATTTATTAAATTTGTCTTTTTTTTTATTAAAATTTATCTAAATTGCCATTTGATATTGTAAATATTTAGTAATATATTACTTTTCGAAAGGGGGTTTAGAAAGGAGAAAAATGAAGTATAAATATATGTTGTTTTCTTTGCTTTTATGTTTTATAAATATTATTTCTATTAAAGCTATTAGTGTTGAATATGTTGATAATATTTATGGCAATAGGTTAAATGGTAGTACTAATTATTCTGGAAAACTTGGATTCATTGTTGATGATAATAATGTATTATATTGTGTTGAACCATTTAAGTGGATTGGAGATAACTATAATATAGATAACAATTATCTAAACAATATAGAATCTAATAAGTTAAAATATGTGGAAATGATTGCAAATTACGTAAAAGATTATGTTAGGAATAGAAATGTTAATTATTATATAAGTGCACAAGAATTGATATGGAATACTTTAACTGATTTAGACACATTTTATTGGACAAGTGAAAAAAATTTAAATGGTAATTTGATAAATAATAGTCTTTTTAAAGAAGAAATAAAAAGTTTCGTAAATAATTTTTTCTTAAAACCATCATTTGATAATACCGTTATAAGTGATAATTTTTTTAAAACTATTGTATTAGAAGATTTTAATGGTGTTATATCCAATTATGAAGTACAAAATAACTCTAAAAATAAAGTTTGGATAAAAGATAATAAACTTTATATTACTATTTTACAAAGTGATGATGCAAAGATTAAATTAATTAGAAAATATGGAGAAGGAAGCCCTAGATATTATCATAGTGAGACAAAACAAGATATAGCTGATTTAACAGGATATGTTGAAAATATTTCATATATAACTATAAGAGCTAATGATTCATATCATGAGCCGATTAAAGTGGAATTTATTGATAAAGATACAAACTTATTAGTTAATGGAAATATTGAATTCAAGTTAAATAATGATTATTTATCAACAACAAATGGTATATATTTAACTGATCTAAATCAAGGCAAATATAGTATAGATGTAGTTGATGTACCTAAAAATTATATTTTACCTGATAAGGTTCAATTTGACATAGATGAGATGAATCAGTTATCAACTAGAAGTGTTAAAGTTTATTTAACTAAGCCAACTGGAGTTTTAAATATTAGCGCTTCAACTGGTAAATATGAATTACATAATCAATCTGGATTGATTTCAAAATTTACAGATTCAACGTCTTTTGAATTAAATCTTGATACCTATTATGTT
>JAFUZI010000089.1 GCA_017476705.1 Bacilli bacterium | reverse complement strand
TAAATTTTATTTATTTTTCATAAGCAACCTAGCAAATCATTTATAGTTCAATCTACATATAAATTATAACTTTTAGTTATATGCAATATTAAATTAATATATACATATTTTTGCTCTAAATTGTTTACATAATCGCATATAAATAAATATTTACACAATATTAATTATTTTTAAAAAATTTTTTAAGGAGATTTAACATGTTAGAGATTAAAGGAAAATATGGTGTAGCTGTCGTTTATAACGATCACATTGGAAGTAATGAAATTCGTCAAATTAAAGCATTAATGAATCATCCAGCTTCTAAAGATACAACTGTGCGGATGATGCCAGATGTACACGCAGGTATAGGTTGCACTATTGGTACAACTATCAAATTTAAAGATAAAATCTGCCCTAATTTAGTGGGTGTAGATATCGCATGTGGTATGCTCGTTGTGCAATTACCTAAACCCATTAAAGATTTTGAACTGTTTGATAAAGCAGTACATGAAGCAATACCTACTGGTACCAATGTACATACAGAGGCCTATCCGTTCCCTGAAATTGATAATTTAGCTTTTACAAAAGCTAATTACTCTGCAGATGACCATTTTCACTTCTTGTGCTCCATTGGAACTTTAGGAGGAGGCAATCATTTTATAAAGGTAGATCAGTCAGTAGATGGAACACAGTATTTAGAAATCCATTCTGGTTCTAGACACTAAGGTGTTCAAATCTGTTAACACTCTAAGAACAATGCTCAATATAAAGCTGAGTTTGGGAAATATCACTTTAATGAAGCTAAAAAGGCTCTCATTGCTGATTATAAAAAAATGCATAAAGACAAAGAAATTCAACAAGCGATAAAAAAACTCAAGTCTGAATATGAAATGAAGTATGCTTTACAAATTTTAGTTCTTTCCTATATTGAGGAAGAAGATTTAGAAAATTACTTACATGATTGCAAAATTGCAAATTTATATGCAAGAAAAAATCGCGAAGTAATTGCAGAAAATATTTTAAAAACTTATATGTCGTATGTTCCTTTTTGGAATTACAGATTAGAAGACTTAGAACATTTTCATTGCATACACAACTATATTGACACAGATAATAAAATATTAAGAAAGGGAGCTATTTCAGCGCAAAAATGTGAAAAGGTTATTATTCCTTTGAACATGCGCGACGGTTGCATTATTGGAATTGGTAAAGGTAATCCTGAATGGAACTTTTCAGGCCCACATGGTGCTGGACGTGCCATGTCACGTTTTGAAGCTATGAAAACTATCTCCATTGAGGAATTTACTAAATCTATGGAAGGAATTTACTCCTCAACAGTAAATAACTATACCATTGATGAAGCACCTATGGCTTACAAGAATTCTGATGATATTTTAAACTATATTAAAGATTCAGTTGAAGTCATAGAAGTAATAAAACCGGTGTACAATTTTAAAGCATCGGAAAAATAAACTTAAAAGCTAAGCCAATAAAGATATATTCTTTATGCGGTTTAGCTTTTTGCATTTTTAAATTTCAGCATTAGAGAGTAAAAAAATATTTTATATAAAAAAATAAAGTTGGACAAATAAAAAAATGTGTTACTAAATCATCCATTTGAAAATGGCCGCACTATCCCTATAATAAATTGCTAAAATTTTAAATTTTCAAATTACACCTTGCATATCTAACTTTTTTTAGATATAATATAGATAGCTAAGATGTATTTTTAAAATTTATTTTTAGTCTCTTAGCACATGTTGTGCTTGGCGTTAATCGACTATTTCGTAATGATTCTAATATATCATATGAAATATCTTTTAGCGCCTTTTTATATTGTTTAAATATTTTCATACCTTTTTGCATTAATTGTATAATTATATGTGCTATTTGAATTAATATATAATGATTTTTCATTGCTACATAGTCATTACAAAATACGTGTTGTAGATAAAATCCATGGCACTTTTGATTATTAAAACCTTGATTTTCTATTTTCCATCTACTTCTTCCTGCTTCTACAATTTCTAAACAATTATTATCTGTAAATTTAGTTGAAGATATAAATACAAAAGGGATATTTACATTCTTTAGTGGTATATTCAATCATATTTAACTTATACTTATCATATTCGATATCATTAAAATGTACATATGTATCCTTATTCTTTAATTCTTTTGGTGTAGTAGTTTTTTTCATTCCTGCAAAATCTTCTGCAATAGTTGGAATACTACCATCTTCAAATCGTATTATATATAACCATTTATTATCAGTGCATACTTCAAATACTTTTTTATTTGCATACAAACTATCAACAAGCAAACATATTGGCAGTCTAGAATAGATCTTTTTTATTTTTGTAGCTAATCGATAAAATGCTTTTAATTCGCAATCTTGCTTATCAAAATTACCACTAGGATTTTCTATGAATTCACTTGCAATACTAAGTGCCATGTCTCCTACAATCAATTTGGCTTCTAGCACATAATGAAAATATATTGTTTTTTCTTCTTCTGTACCTTTGTTATATGTCCTTGTCAAACAATGTTCACAATGCCTATTATCAAACGTATATACCCCTGTACCATCTATTGCAACTTTCCAGTACTTATCTAAAATCCTATAATCATAAAAGTATTTTTTAGTAATTAACTCCTTTATCATATTGTATCTTACTCTATCTAAATCTTCAGTATCTACTACCTTTAAATAATTATTTAATGTTGTATAATGTGCAATATCATCATAATTGCTATTTGTAAGTTGGTTTAAATTATGTATGACATTTGTATTATTTAATTTTTTAGTCATTTCATTCATACTTTCTATTCCACATATAGTTGCTACTATTCTTTCTAGCAACATAATATCTGATTTATACTTTATATAGCTTTTGTTTCTATTATCTTTTACTTTTAATAACTCATATCTAAAATTTGGTAATATGTGATTTAACATTCTAGTAAAATCTTTTAATATTTCTGTTGTTTCTTTCTCTTTTCTTATCTTATCTCTTGTTAACCAATTTTCTTTTTTCATTTCATATCACCCTCTTTTCAAATATATTTTATCACATATTTGAAAATTTGTTTATCTCGAAAATTTTTTACTCTCTAATGCTGCGAGCTAATTTTTTAAGAAAAAACCAATGCTTTTCACATTGGTACTAATCTTTTTCTTTATTATTTGTTTTTTCTAACATATTAAATACTACAAAAGTAAGTGAAATTCCAAGTAACCATCCTCCCATTACATCAGTTATATAGTGTACTCCTAGATATACCCTCGTAAATCCAATAACAAACGGATAAAGTATACACATAATTATAATAGGATATTTAATTCTTTTGCTCTTAATATATTTGTCTACACATAAAGCAAGCATAATATATATTGCAGAATTTATCATTGCATGACCACTAGGAAAACTCGGAGTTTTTTCTGTTACGAGTCTTAAGATATCCGGCCTTTCTCTGGCAAATATAATTTTTAATGTATAATTTACAATTTCTAGTAATATTACATTTATACCAACTGGTAAACC
>JAFUZI010000010.1 GCA_017476705.1 Bacilli bacterium | reverse complement strand
GTTACATTTATACCTTTATTGTTATCTAAATCATATAACACAGCTGCATTATTAGCCGCTTCTACATAGCCTTCAACACTTCTATATGCAGCTGATCTTTTAGTTTTTTCTATTATTCCAGCAATTATTGGAAATGCGATTAAAGCTACTACTGCAAGCACTACTATTACTGCAAGTAACTCAATTAGTGTGAATCCACGTTTCTTCATATATACCTCCTATTATTCTATTTAAATTATATCACTTAATTAACTTATTAATCAACAAAAAAAGAGTATATAATCTACTCTTTTTAACTAATCCAAATTTTCTTAATTAGGATTTCTAATCGAACGCCACGTGTATCACTAATTATATTATAATTATCAGCCCATATTTTAAAGATAAGTTGGCCTGGGCCTTTTGAATCAAATTGAGTCAATGCAATATCCTTTTGAATATTTAACTGTTGTCCTTGATATGTATATGAATTAGTATTAGCCGCTCTAGTAACTGTTTTATCAACTGAAGAGGTTGTTGATGAAACAATACCATCTTCTGATTTCAAAGTTATATTAAAATGTGTATCAACTGTACCACCATACCAGTTATATTGTGGCCCTGTACCACCATACCATTTACAATCAAATAATATATGCAACTCTTTACCACTTATACCGGTCATATTATCAGCGACTTTAGCAACATTAAATATTGCAGAACTTTTAGTTGTAGTTGTGTCAAGTGCAAATCTTAATTGACTTGGTTGGAAAGAATATCCTTCTCCACTAAATTCATCAAAATAATTAGTATCATATGCACCTTCAAAATATATAACACCATTCCATGATGGATTAAAATAATCATAATTAATCCATGACACCCCATCATAAACTTGTATATATTTAGTTTCTTTATCCCATCTCATGTTTGAAAGGAATCCTTCAGAATTATTTCCTTGATTATTTCCACCACTATTAGAGCCACTACCATTACCACCAGTATTATCTTCTTCACAATATTTAGTTTCTGATGCTTTGGCAGTACCTTCACTATATAATACACTATATCCATTTATACAGAAGTGCCCTTCTGTTACTACTTTTTTATTAATATCAAAGTCTAGGTATGAATATGTAGGAAGTGTTCCTTTTGCTTTTATTTTACTAAATGCATCAGTATCAGAACTACTTATAAATGTATGTTTTGACTCTGTTACATTTATTCCTTTACTATTATCTAAATCATATAACACTGCTGCATTATTAGCGGCTTCTACATAACCTTCTACACTTCTATATGCAGCTGATCTTTTAGTCTTTTCTATTATTCCGGCAATTATTGGAAATGCGATTAAAGCTACTACTGCAAGCACTACAATTACTGCAAGTAGTTCTATTAAAGTGAATCCTTTATTTTTCATATATACCTCCTATTATTCTATTTAAATTATACCTACTAAACTATTCTTAGTCAATAAAAAAGAGATTATTATCTCTTTTTAAAATTTCCAAACATCTTCATCATTATCAACATTTGCTAATTCATCATTTAACTTATCAATATTTGGTAATTTAAAATCATCATCAGCAACGCCATCAAAAGCAATGTTATCATTTAAATCATATGAATTATCTTCAGTTGATTCATTTGTTTGACTTACAGTAGTCCACTCACTATTTTCTTCATCACTTTCAACTACAGGAGTTTGATGTTCTTCAACAGCACTTTCCATATTCCAATCATCAACTGAAACTGATTGATTATCAACTTTATATTCATCATAATCATTAGTTGCATCAGTTGTTTCTTTAACTTCTTCATTATTTTCTGTTTCTTCAGTTTGATTAACTTCTAATGAATTATCTTCAACAGGAGCCTCTTCATTAACAGGTTCAGTTTCTATATCGTTTGATTGTTCAACCTCTACTTGAGTATCTTCAACTGGAACTTCAGTGGATGGTTCTTCAACAGAAACACTTTCTACAGGTTCTTCTACAGTTGATTCTACTACTGGTTCATTAGAATCAGAGGCATCATCCATATTCCAATCATCAATTGATACAGTCTCACTTGGTGTGTCAAAATCATTTACTTCAACATCAAGTTCACTTGGTTGATTAAATTCATCAACTACATCTACACTATCTTCTTCTTTACTTTTATTTTTCTTTTCTTTTTTAACATTTTCATTTGATGAATATTTTTTATCAGCAAAATATCCAATAATAGTCATTAATATAATTACTAACACTAATAAAATTACAACATAATTTTCATTTATAAATGCAATGTAATCCATAATAATATCTCCCTTCTACTCTTCTATAATATAATATAACATTAAATATATTTTTTTACAATATTTTTTTAATTTTCCAAATAATCTTCACCTTTAAATGGCTCAGTAAATAGTAAATTTGGATAATTTTGTTGTCTTAAAGCTTCATATACCATAATTGCAACTGAGTTTGATAAATTAAGCGCTCTAATATTATCGTTCATTGGTATTCTCATGCAATGATCTAAATCATGTTTTAGTATTTCTTTTGGAATACCAGTTGATTCTTTACCAAAGATAAAATAAATATTTTCATCTGAGTTCGAATAGTCAAAAGAAGTATGAGGCTTTTTGCCATATCTAGTTAAATAATAAAATGTTCCTTTATTCTCTTTTAAGAAAGCTTCATAATTTGGATATATTTTATATTCACACTTGTCTATATAATTAACTCCGCTTCTTTTAATACTTTTTTCATCCATCTTAAAACCTAAAGGTTCAATTAAATGAAGTTTAACACCAGTTCCAGCACATGTTCTCATAATATTTCCAGTATTACCTGGAATCTCTGGTTCATATAATACTACATTAATCATACTACTCACCATAATATATCTTTATATAATCAAGCACTAGTGAAATATTTTTTTCATTAAAATTAATTTCTTTAGTTAGCTTACCATCTTTAAAAATAAACAATGTGTTATTTTTAGTATCACTAACGCCATATTTATCTTTAAATGCTTTATATAATAATTCATCTATATCATTTAAATTTAAATATACAACATCTTGGTTATAATCATTATTCTTTATCATATCTTTAAATTTTTTATCGATTATTTTATTTGTTGACTCACTATTTGTTACATAAATCATAATATCATGTGCTTCAACTATATAATTATCTATCTCTTCTAGTTTAATTTCATTTAAATCTTTTAAATAATTTTTATTATTGTAATCATTTCTATCCATATAAATATTTGCAGATATTAAAGTTATAAGTATAGTACTAACAACTATAAAAACTGCCAATACATAATTTTTAACAGGTATTTGTCTCATTCTATCACCTCTTAATAATTCTCTATAGAATTATCTAAATCATTTATTGTAACAACAGGAAGTGTTATTCCATCCTCTATACATAGCTCTTTAAATTTTTCTCTAAATGCTGCAAGTTCTTTAACAATACTATCTGGATAAATTCTTTTACTATTTTTAATTGCATTATAAACATCAAGTATATTTACTTCATGTCTGTTTTGAAATAAACATTCTGAAAATGCACTTTGTAAAACTGAAAATGCAACATCAGGATACATTGCAGATAATCCATAAACTCTTTTAAATTCACTTGTAGCATTTACAATTGACTCCAAAAGTAAATTAGTCACATATTCATTATATTTAAAAGTACATCCTGTTTGTTTTTCATATTTAGGAAGACTTCCAAATAAAATCTTAATCGTTGTTTCTATACTAGGTTCCTCTACATCAATACGCTCAAAACGTCTAACAAAAGCTCTATCACGAATCACATATCTTTCATATTCTTCTGTTGTAGTTGCGCCAATTGCCTTAATATCTCCTCTATCTAAACCAGGTTTTAAAATGTTTGCTAAATCCATTGGATTATCACTTGTAGCTCCCATTAAAGTATGTACCTCATCTATAAAAATAATTGTTTTTTCAGTTTTCTTTAATTCATCTACCAATAATTGTATTGCTAATTCTTCTTTACCATTAATATTTATCTTACCAATTAAAGAAGTAGAATTTAATTTAATTATTTTATAGCCTTTTAAAACTTCTGGAACCATATCTTTCTTAATTAAATATGCAAGTCCTTCAACAATAGCTGTTTTACCAATACCAGGTTTACCAACTAAGAGTCCTGATTTTTCTGGTGTAAGTAAAACCATTATTAATTTTTTTATTTCTTCATCACGTGCAATTGCAGGATTTGTTACATATTCCTTATTTGTTAAATCTTCACCATAAGAATTTAACACGCTAAAATTCATAGAGTCCATATTATGCCTCCTTAATTACTTCTATTTCATTTAAAAATTTAAGTAATTCATCTTCAGATTTATCACCAACTAATTTATAATCAGATCCTAAATATTTTCCTTCATTTATTAAAACTAAGCTTGGTGTTCCTGTAACAAATGTTTTATTTTTAAATACTTGATATTCTTCCTCAGACATACTTCTAAGATCAATTCCATATACCTTAATTTTTAAATTAGAAATAACATTTTTTAATGTTGGATCAAAAGCTTCACAATGAGAACATCCTTCTTGCCATACAAATAATAAAAATGTGTCCTTGTTCTCTATTTTTTTCTTATATTCATCAAATGTTATATTTTGATATGTTTTAGTTCCTTTTTCTAAATATGCTTTTTTAGTTACATAACCTTTATATGTATTTGTACAACCTGTAAATAGTACAAAACTAAATAATATTAATATTACTCTCTTCATTTTATCACCCACTATATTATACAATAAATTACCTAATAAATAAAGAAAAAAAACTCTAAGTCACCTTAAAGTTATTTGTAAATAATCATTTGGCCCGGTTCTAAATAAAGGACATCATTACTATTAACTATTTCATCTATACTTTTTTTAATATTATTAGATATCATCATTATAGTATCTCCTTTTTTAGTAATATAATAATTATAATTATTATTTGGAATCATTATTTTTTGTTCTGGATATATAAATTCTTCACCACTTAATCCATTTAACTCTAATATCAAATTAGGATCAATATTATATTCACTACTTATTTTATATATCGTATCTCCTTCTTTAACTATATAAGTTATAAATCTATCATCCACAACAGGAACAATTAAAAAACTACCAGGCATTAGAGAAACATTACCTATAATACCATTTATTTTTTTTAATGTATCAACATCAGTATTTAACTTAAGTGCGATAGCCTCAAGTGTTTCTCCAAGCTCAACTTGATAAATTTTATACACTTTTATCACCTCACAACATTATATGAAAAAAAGATAAGTTTGTTCTTATCTTATAAATCCAAATTTAAGTGTTTTATTAAAATTAACCTCATTATTTTGAAGTAATACTTTAACACCTGTTAAATCACTATAATATTTTAAATAATTCTTGTCTTTAAAAATAACTGTATCATTTTTATATAAAACATCACTAATAGTATCGGTTGAAAATAAATAAACAATATTATCATTATTTTGAACATTTACTCTATAAACATCATATTTTTCTTTATTTTTTAAATATAAATAATAATAACCAGAAAGTTTATTTCCAACATGATCAACTTTATCGTATGTTTTATTATTGAATTCTGTTTTAATTGATTCAAATGTTACTTTATTGTTTATAGCATCATATATATTTATTTTACTCCATTTTCCATCATTATAAATATTTATTCCTAATGATTCATTTCCAATTTCTTTAATAGAATTATTTTTAATATCTATTTCATATTGAACTTTATTTGATGGATCAAATAAATATACTAAATTATCAATTACTCCTTCTATATATGAGTACATTGATATTTTATTGTTTGATGTTATTTTAAACATCTTATGTGTTTTTAAATCAATAACATAAAAATTATGAAAATCAAATATTTCTTTATAATCAGCTACTATATAATAATCACTTGTAAAAGCACTTATCTCACGTGTATAAATATCATGCGTAAATAAATCATTATTTATAAAATCATTATTACTTATCAAATACATTCCTTTATAGTGCTCAAGTCCAATTGTAATATCACCAAGATTATCATACACAGTAACATTGTCTTTATTATGTATTACCTTTGAACTATTATTAAAATCTTTTCTATATTTAGATAATTTTTCACTAAATCTATCTAGGTCATTATCTTGTCCTTCTAAGCTATTATAGTAGTAATATATACTACCAACTTTACAAATTATATCAGATATAGCCTCATCATTTTTAGTAAGTGGAAAAATACATTCATACTCATCATTTTTAAAATATTTTATTGAACCAAGTACATTTTGACTTGTTGATATAGATTTATTTGTTTGAATACTAAAAATCGTGTCATCCTTTTTAATTTCAAAATAATAATTATCCATCTCATTTTTAGTTCTTTTTACTCTAGTTTCAGTTACACTAAAACCATCTAATTTATATATTGATTTATATCCTTTGGAAAAATAATTAAATACTGCTTCTAAAAATATATATAAAATAAAAAGTACAATTAATAGTCTAAATAGTTTTCTCATTTTACCTCCAAAATATTTTTTATATAAATACTACACTGATACTCATCCTTAAATAATTTTTTTAATTCCCTATTATTAGGATTATTATATAAATATTTAACAATATACTTTTTATTAAATAATTTTTTTATTCTTTCTACTTTAGTTGATGCAAGTGCTTTATCACCTTTTAATCTTACAAACTTATCAATTATTTTTTTGTTAAAAACTCTAATATCATAAATGTAAGAATCATCAATATCAAACATATATCCTATTTTTTCAATTATTTCAATATATTCATTATATTTAAAAGGGACTTTGTATCTATCATAATTTTTCTTTAAAGAATCTTTTTTAAATGTATATTTTATTCCATCTAACATGCCATATTTTTTAAGTGTGTCATTATAGCCTAATCTTATTGCACGCCTTGCATTATCTGAATTAAACACTAAAAACGAACCTATATCATTTCTAGGACTAATAGTTGTTATTTTAACTTTTTTATCCTTCACTTTTTGCTTTAATCCAATTTCTTTTAAATCAACAGCAACAACTTCATCAGCGCCCATATCAATAGCTAAATTAATTGGCAAGTTATCATAGAATCCCCCATCAATATATGAACTATTATCAATCGTTTTTTTCTTAAAAGCAGGAAAACATGATGCTGATGCAATCAA
Organism: Bacilli bacterium; assembly: GCA_017476705.1. Taxonomy (GTDB): domain Bacteria; phylum Bacillota_I; class Bacilli_A; order RF39; family UBA660; genus CAJOJO01. The sequence continues at coordinate 4,341 of JAFUZI010000010.1, read as the reverse complement.
ATAATCTTTCATCTTATCTTTAGGTATTTTATCTTTTGTAAGAATTAAAGGTTTCATCTTTTTTAAATTGTATGTAATAATACCCATATTCTTTTTTGAGTTATATAATTTTTTTAAATTAAGCGCCTCACTTACAGTACGTTCTAAATTAGTTATATCTGCGCCACCATTTAATATTTTTTTGGCATAGCTTCTAACTACTTTATTATCATCAATATTACCATCCAAGACTTTAGAAAAAGAAATATTTTTCCAAAGTCTTACAGCTTTATAATATGTATTTTGTGTTACCAATGCAGCATTTAATGCCCCAACACTAGTACCTGTTACAATATCAAATTTCATATGAAGCTTTTTAAGTGCTTTCCATACACCAATTTGATATGCTCCTTTAGATCCTCCACCTGATAAAACGAGTGCTTTCATATTATCACCATATTTATTATACACTTTTTTTAAAATTAATTAAATATTAGGTGTTTAATTCACACCAAATTAATTAAATGTCATATCTTATAGTGAAAATAGAAAGGGTGATTATTATGTGCGGTAATGATTCAAACTGCATTGGTGATGTATTAAAGGTAATATGTATTTTACAAAGAAACGCTGATTGTGATGAAGCTTGCTTAGATACATGTGATAGAGGTTTTTTAGGATGCTCAGTTACAAACTTAAACTGTAATACAAGACCAATTTCACTTTATTTATGTGGCTCAGACAATACTCCACTTGCAATGCCTATTAGTAAATCTCCAACAGAAACTGAAACATCTATTGTATTTAGAGTAGAAAAGTGTGATGATGGATGTGCAACATTCAGAGTATTAACACCAAATACAGATCCTGAGACAAGTGCAACAATTCCATTTCTTTCAACACAATCATTCTTCACAGTTAATTTGTCATGTGTTTGTGTATTAAGATGTTTTAATGACACATTTGTTGATAACATATAAAAAAGAAGTTAAACTTCTTTTTTATTTTAAATTAATATCTTTTATACTATCTATTGAAATCAACTCATTATCAATTGTTATTAAATAATCTTTATTTTTCCCAATAATTTTCTTTTCAATTTCACCATCATTTAGTTTAATTACCACATTTGCTCTATAAATATAATTAGGTGATGAAAAAATTTCATTTATTTTTTTTACAACATCAGGTTTGTTTAATATTACATTATTTTTACCATCATCCGATGCATAAAAATAACTATTATTATTTAATTTTTTATCAATATTATTTGCATACACCTTTGGTAGCTTATTCATAATATCACCCCTATAATATTTTATTTATTAAGTAAATGAGATATAACAAAACCGACTACTAAAAAAATTAAAAAGAAAATAAAATTAAATTCTTTTACTAAAAATATATTTTTAATAAGTACTATAATTGTACTTATTAAAAAAGATAAAATAACCATATGTGTTTCTGTTTTATATTTTTTAAATAGAAAATTAATTATTTTTGATGTTATTAAAACACCTATAGCTAAACCTATTAAAAATAATAAAAAATGACTATTAAAAGGATTTGATATTACATTTAAAAATAAATTATATATATTTAATGACATATAAATTGCTGTTGAAGATACACCTGGTATAATTGTTGTAATAGCTTCTATCAAACCAATTATAAAATAAGTTATAGAGCTTACACTTACTGATAAATTTATTTTAAAAACTGAAAAGAAAAAAATACACATAAAGGGGATTATAAAATAAAAGATTTTCTTATATTCAAAATCACCTATATTATTTATATATTTTGGAATTGTTCCAATTATAAGACCTATAATTATTGAAAATGTAATAAAAAAATATTTACTTAAAAAAATAAGCATAATTTTACTTCCAAATATAATAGAAATAATTATTCCAAGGCCTAAAAAAAATAAAAATGTAAAAGAATTTCTAAAATTACTAAACAAATTACAAATAGCGTCTATAGCCTTTTCATAAACATTTAGAGAAATTGCTAAAATACTACCAGACACACCAGGAATTACCTTGCCTATTCCAATAATTAATCCCTTTACAAATAAAATTAAATAATTCATACATTCACCATTAAATTATATGTGTAATATACTTGTTGTTAAACATTTTTTTTGCTATAATATGTATAGTTTAGGAGGCGTTTTATGAACATAATTAAAAACCTAGATAATGAATTATTAAAAAAATTAGGAATAATTATCGGAGTAATTCTTGGAATACTTGTAATTTTTTTAGTTAGTGCATTATTATTAAATTCAAAATTATCATACTCACAAATAGAAAAAAGAATGATAAGTGCAGCCAAAAATTATTATAAAGATCATACAGATGAATTACCTCAATATGATAATGGTATTGTCTCAATTAGTACAGATAAACTTGTTGAAAAAAAATATTTAAAAAGTTTAGCAAAATTAACTAAAAATAAATCAGATGTATGTGCTGGACAAGTATCTGTTACAAAAGAAGAAGAATTATTCTTCTATTCGGCAACATTAAGTTGTGGTGATAAATATGAGACTAAAAAGTTAAAAGATATAATTGCTAAAGATATTGTTACAAGTGGTGATGGTTTATATCAAATAAATAATAAATATATCTTTAGAGGTGAAAAAGTAAATAACTATGTTTCTTTTGCTGGAATAACTTGGAGAATTTTAAGAATTAATCAAGATGGTTCTATTAGAATGATTGAAACATCAAAAAGACAACCAACACCATGGGATGATAGATACAATTCAGATAAACAATATAATATTGGAATAAATGATTACTCTATAAGTCGTATTAAAGATAACTTAAACATTATTTATAATGAAATAAATAATAGTGATAAAGCATTTATTATTAAACAAGATTTATGTATTGGTAAACGTTCTAGGTTAGAAACAATTAATGATGACTCAGTAGAATGTAGTAATATTCTTCCAAATCAAAATGTTGGATTAATACAAATAAATGAATTTGCACTTGCAAGTCTTTCTGATAAATGTCAAAATCCACTTGATCCTGAGTGTACAAATTACAACTATTTAGCATCAATTGGATCTATTTGGACATTAACTGCTGATAAAGATACTTCATATAAAGCTTATAGATTCTCAGGAAACGCTACTGTTACAAATGCAATTAATCATTATCAAGCAAGAATGGTTATTCATATTAATCCATTTGTAAATTATGTATCAGGTGATGGAACTATAAATAATCCATATAAATTTAATTAAAAAAAAGACTAAGGTCTTTTTTATTTTTTCTTTGCTTTTACAATTAGTCTTTTATTAAAGTCATAACAAGTAATTAAAATAAGTTCACTATTATCTATAGCATCTAACTTGTTTTTGTCAACAATAGAAATATCTACCACTTGATAATAATATATCTTATTATTAGAAACAAGTTTTATAATATCATTATTCTCTATATTTATTAATGGACCAAATATATTTTTTATAGAATGCCCTGCAAGTATTATATTATTGCAATTTAAACTCTTACATCTATCATCAAGTGCCACATGAGAAAGTAAATTAATATCATTTATTCCTCTTACTATTTCACGCTTAATATTTAATCTATCAATTTCAATGTATCCCAAATAATTAATTATATTATATGAATTATCATTTTTATACATATTATCTATCGCATAACTATGAATAGTATAATCAATTTTTTCAAACAAAAATAAAAATAACAATATAGAAAATATTAAACTACTTTTTAAAAATTTCATATAAATGTTTAAGTATTAAAATGCCTAGAATAATTATTAAGCAAATTTTTAATAATTTTATATAATTAATTGTATTAGGTAATTCATAAGATGATGGAATAATAGTGCTTTTTTCATATTGCTCTTTTTTTATTGTTAAATCATAGGTTATTATTTTTGTATACTGATCAACATATTCTATATTAACATCGTATTTTTTGCCTTCAATAATATCTATAACATAATAGGTATCAAGATTTAATTCAAAAGACGTTGAATCTGTAAATTTTGAAATCAATCCAGATTGATTATGTAATTCATATTTACCAGTTGAAGCACTCACATTTAAAACTCCAGTTGGCTTAGTCAAATAAACTTTAACACTTCTAGTTGATAACTGATTCATCTCATCTATGTTAAATTGAACCTTATCAGGTAAAATATAATTTTTAGGTACACCAACTACATCTATACTATATTTGCCTTGATTTAAATCAGTTAAATATATACCATTTGTTGTTGATAAATAATCATTATTTAACTTGAATTCAATATTTCCATTAACTAATAAGTTTGTATCTTTATCAATAAATTCCACTTTAATCGGCTCAT
>JAFUZI010000088.1 GCA_017476705.1 Bacilli bacterium | reverse complement strand
TAGTCAGCATAAACATGAAATTCAAAATTTATAATTGCATTTTTAAATGCCTCATCAATAGTTTTACCATAGTCAAATACTGTTACTTCATCCCTATCAAAGTTGCCTACTGATATATATCCTAATTCTTCTCTATATTCAATAGATCCTTCTAACTCGTCATAATAGTATAGTAAACCATTTTCACCATTTGTTTTTATAACGTAATCATACATTTTTTTATGAAATTCATCTGTTTTTTGTTGTTCTTCTTTAGTTAATTTATATTTTCTATAATATTTTTCTTTTTTTTGATTTTTTTCAGAACAATAATGATACTTATCAATTATATTAAAACAAATCATATGTAAACTCCTTTCATTGTTAAAATCTATGTTTAGTATATCTTCATCAGCATAGGATTTCAATAATTTATTTGTAATCAGTATTATATCATAATTCATACAAATTTTACATCATTATTAAGCTCTTCCATATAATTAGCTCCAAATTTTCATAATGATTAACAAATTCTTAATATCTTAGAATTTATTTTTTTTAACCCTTACCAATACTTTTCCATGTTCATCTAATGATTTCCCTGTCAAAAAATCAACAACAGGAACATCATAATTATATTTACGTAGTAATTTTTTTATTTCTATATAATACTTATCGTTCAATTGTTCATATTCATAACCAGCAAGTTTAAATTTTTTTAATTCAAAAGCGCTACAAAAATCCTCTGCTTTTTTAATGTTTAAAAAAAGAGAAACTGCAACTAAATATTTGCGCAATGAAACTTTTTCATCAACACATATCTCATCATATAATGCTGCATAGTTTGAAATTTTCAAATCATTTAGTAAATTTGGATCAAATATCAATGTTATTCCTTGATAATATGCTAACCAAGCAAACCAAGTACTATCTAGATTAAACCTCATTATATTACTATTTAACTCTTCTTCATTTATATTATACTTATTAATAAGTAATTCTCTTATACTTTTTGGCATATAATTTTTATGTTTTGATGTAGCAAATGAAATATTATATACTTCCTTATTCAACGGATAAAAACCTAATGAAATTCTAGGAGTTAAACCTGCATTATCAGTATAACAAGTAATTCCTGAATAGACATTTCTTTCGTTTAAATCTTTCCCAAACAAAAGATATTCATCTTTTAAAATACTTTCAAAAGCTGCAAGTCCTGGATCAATAGCATTTCCTTTATAAATCCCATTATGTATCCCATGATATAAATAATTTCTTATATCTAATCTATCCATAAAACCACCTATGTGGTTTATTATAACACAAAAGATTAGCTTTACCTAATCTTTTAAATTTTTTATATTAGCTCTTCGTTGTTTTAATTGCATCTTATACTTCAAGCAAGTTATGAATGAATTAGACTAAAACAACAATATTTTTATTTGTCGTAATATCTTAATATTGCGATTAATTACCTTTTTCTTTTATAGAATAAGTATCTCTCCTAATAGAAATATTAAATGTTGTTTTCTTACTATCTGATGACTCTAATATCAATTCAGTTTTTCCAGCTTTTTTAAAATCAGCATGAATTATGCAATCTTTTGTTTCTTCCTCACATTCGATTCTTAAATCACCATATTTTTTATCTAATAAATAAGCTTTATAAGTATCATCAAATTGATAATTTCCCCCATTAGATAACAAGCTTGTACTATATATAGGTGGTTCGATTATACATATAACAAATATCGAAATAATTAATAGTCCACTTATTATTACACCAACTGTTTTTACTTTTTTATTATTAAATATAGCTAATGGATAAATTATTAATGCACTTATACAAAAAATAGAAGTTAAGAGATGCCTTGGAAAAGAAAACATCATTTTAGAAAAATACCCCATGCCCTCTTCTGATGTCAATAATAACATAGGGGCAAGAATTAATAATCCCCACCATTTATCTTTTTTCATGTAATATCCAATAAATCCCATAGGAATACAAGCTATTGTCCAAAGAATCCAAAATCTATAATACATATTAAATAAATTACTATGGTTTATTATATCTTGAACTAAATATACTAACGGTTGACTAATTAAAAAGAAGATAAAACATTTAAGCGCTGAATCTTTAGGAGATTTACTATTCATAATAATAAATATTCCAAAGAATATCCATACTTCAAAGGTAACAGTTAAATCACTAAATGAAGTATCTTTTGCTATTGGTAACATAGCCATAATAGCAGTATAAACACCTAAAATGATAGACATTATAATCAACTTTGGCCAAGTTAAATTAATTCCACCAAATATCTTTTTCATAATATCACACTCTTTCTAAAAAATATTATACCATAAAAAAGGAGAAATTCTATTCTCCTAATATCTTAATCTTCCGATTATTTTAATGTTTATGATTATGATTGTGATTGCAAGGATGCCCATCTAATCCATATTTATGTGTAATAGGATCTTTAAATATAAAGTTTTTTAATGGATTAAATGTTAAATATAAATATGCTGCAATTTGGATAATTAATAAAATAACACTTAGATAAATATAAAAATTTGATAAATGTTTTAAATTTATTATATATTTAAAAACTATTTGAGAACAAATAACTGTTATATAAAAGCATATAACATCTATAAATAATATAGATTTTTTAGTAAAGATAGTATAACTATAAAATAATATTGGAATTAAGAGAATAATAGTTAGTATACTTAAACTTTTGGCAATTAAGAAATTACCACTAAAACCAAATTTTATTATTTCATATATACTCCATAAAATAGTTGGTGTCATGACAAATCTTGTAACTGAAAACATTAAAAATCTATTTAAAAACAATCTAGTTTAACTAAATTGTTTTTTGTTCGCAATATTACTATTTTCCGAACATACAAAAAAGACTAGTTTTACCTAGTCTTTTAATTATTCATTTTCTTTTTTGCTTTAATTGCAGCTTGTATTATAAGCAAGTTAGGGGCCGATTAAGACTAAAATGACTCATTTAAAACCTTTTATTAAAGTATTATCTTTATTATCTCTCATCATAATTATCTAAAAATGAAAAATTATCTCCATCCTTATGCCATCCCAAGATGCAGTTCATATTAACATTTTCTAATGCTTTAAATATATTTTGATCAACATTTGGATTTACTTTTCTCATATTCTTAATTAATTCTTTCATTTCTTTTCTTTTACTTGTTCCATCATTAATTAAAGAACATCCTTCTGTAAATCTACATGCACAGTTAATAAATGTTAGTTCATTATATTTCTTCCAAGAGATAATATCTTCTTCTTTAACTAAAAGTAATGGCCTAATTAACTCTAACCCTTCAAAGTTATCACTATGTAGTTTTGGCATCATTGTTTTAATTTCACTTCCATAAAACATTGAAAGAAGTGTTGTTTCTATAAAATCATCAAAATGATGACCTAAAGCTATTTTATTACAACCGAGTTCCTTTGCCTTACTATATAAATAACCTCGTCTCATTCTTGCACATAAATAGCATGGATTTTTACCATCATCACTAGCCACAATATCAAAAATATTTGAATCAAATATTTCTATTGGAACATTTAAAGTTTTAGCATTATCTATAATAAAACTTCTATTATATTCATTATACCCTGGATCCATTACAACATAGTGAGCACTAAATTTTACTTTACCATGTCTTTGCAACTCCTCTATGCATTTAGCAAGCAAAAATGAGTCTTTACCTCCTGATATACAAACCATTATATTATCGTTTTCACTTATTAAATTATATTTGCTTACACCTTTAACAAACTTACTCCAAATATCCTTTCTAAATTTTGTTATAATACTTCTTTCTATCTCTTTATATTTCTCCATTTACTAACTCCTTATAACATTTGTCAAAAATTCCTAAGAATTTTTCTATTTCATCTTCTGTCGTTAGGTGAGATATACTAACTCTTAGTGATGTAGAAGCTAAAGATTTATCTTTTGTTAGAGCATATACAAGCTTAGATGGTGTATTTAGTGGACAACATGATGTTTTTGTCGAAATCATAACTTTATTTTCATTTAATTTAGATGCAAATAAATCTGACTTAACACCTTTAATGCTAAAGTTAATAGTATGAGGAATACTTTTTGAAGTGTTATTAATGTGAACATTTTTATATTCTTTTAATTTAGATACTATAATACTATTTAATTTTTTAATATATTCATTTCTCTCATCCAACAAGTTAACTGCTTTAGAAAGTGCTACAGAAGTTGAGGTAATCATGCTTAATACTGGTGTACCACTTCTATATACAGTTGTTGATTTACCACCTAGTATTAATGGTTTTAAACTTACATTTTTCTTTTTTACTAGGATTGATATACCATTTATACCATAAAACTTATGAGGAGCAATTGTTACTAAATCACAATTAGAATAGTCTATATTTACTTTTCCAAACGCTTGTGAAGCATCAGTATGAAATACTATATTTTCTTTATTCTTTAAAAATTCTCCAATTTCTTCGATTGGTTGTTTAAGACCAATTTCAGAATCAACTGCACATACGCTTACTAAAATAGTATCTTCTCTTATCATTGATTTTAATATATCAACATCAACTAATCCATCATGATTAATTGGAATTAAATCTATATCAAATCCCTCATCTTGTAAATATGTACAGGAGGAAATTATTGAATTATGTTCTAACGAACTAACTATAATATGCTTACCCTTATTTTTATATCTTAAAGCTACTCCTCTAATAGCTAAATTATTTGATTCAGTAGCTCCACTTGTGTATATTACTTCATAACTTTCTACGTTTAATAATTTAGCTATTTTATCAGTTGATTCATCAATTAACTTTTTTGCTTGCAATCCAAGTGAGTGATTTGAATTCGGATTAGCAAATTCTTCTTTAGTTGTTTCAATAAAATTATTAAGTACATCACTATCCACTGGAGTTGATGCTGCATAATCTAAATAGATCATATTATTCCTCCTATTATGCTTTTGGGCCTTTCCAATTTTCAAACTTATTTTTTAATTTTTTTAATTGTTCAGTTCCTATAATTATCTTTCCATCTTTATCTATTCTATCTTCTATTTCAATTGGATTACATCCGTCTTTTGTTAAACTATCTAAATCATCTATGGCAAAATAATTACCACAATTTTGACATTGTACTCGTTTTCCTACTTGCACAAAATATGCATATGGAGACCCTCCACATGACTGACAAGTATTAACTACTACTATTACTTTACCTTCACTATTTCTAACAGCTAAAAGTCCAATGGTAACTCCATCGTATTCATAACTAATATAAACTGCATCTTCAGTTATTTCATCTTCATTAATTATTATATTTTCATTATCATCAACTTTAGCTTTAACAATTTCACCTGTTATTTCCCTTAAGTTAGCAGGTGCTTCAGGATCTTGATATTCTACTTTTTTATTATCTTTTGTACAACCAGTGAGTAAAAAGAAACTAGTAAATACAATTCCTAACAAACTTAATTTCTTGATCATTTTACAACTCTCCTTAATCTTAGTGAATTAAATACAACAGTTAAACTGCTTACTGTCATAAGCAAGCTTGCTAGCATTGGACTTAACACGATATCATATGGTTTTAATAGTCCAATAGCAATAGGTATCATTAAAATATTATAACTAAATGCCCAAAATAAATTTTGTTTTATAATTCTCATTGTTTTTTTACTTATGTTAAATAATATTATAATTTTTGATAAATCATCTTGAAGTAATATAACATCTGCAGAATCTCCTGCAATATCAGTTGCTCCACCTAAAGATACTCCAATATCACTTGATGCTAATGAAGGTGCATCATTTATTCCATCACCTATCATCATTACTTTGTGATTATTATCTTTCAGATTTCTTAAAACTTTCTCTTTTTCACTTGGAAGTACATCTGCTATAACTTTTTTTATTCCAAGTTCTTTAGCAATAATATTTGCTGTCTCTACATTATCGCCAGATAACATAATTACATTCTTTTTCATACCTAATAGTTTTTTTATAGTATATTTAGCGCTTTCTCTTACTGTATCTTTAACTCCTATTAAAGCAATAATTTTACTATTTTCAATTAGATAAAGAATACTACTACCAGTTTTAGATAATTTTTTTTCATCTTTTTCATATGAGTTCTTTATATTTAACTTTGATAACAATTTACTATTACCAATATAATAATCCTTATTATCGACTTTAGCAGATACTCCGATACCAAATAAATTTTTAAAGTTACTTACATTAATTTTAGAATCATAATGTTTAATAAAAGCCGATGCAATCGGATGTATAGAATTATGTTCTATACTAGATACAATATTTAATAATTTATCATCACTATAGTTAGAATAATTATTTATATTAGAGATTGATAGTTTGCCATTAGTTAGTGTTCCAGTTTTATCAAATACAATTGTATCTATATCTTTAGTAGTCTCTAGTATTTCTCCCTTTTTTATCAAAATACCATTTTTAGAACTTGCACCAATACTTGTAACGATTGCAAGCGGTGTTGCAAGTCCTAAGGCACAAGGACATGCTACTACTAAAACTGTTACAAAAGATATTATACTTTCATTAAAGCTTTTGCCAATTATTAAATAAACAAAGAAAGTAATAATTGCAATTGCTATAATTCCAGGCACAAATATTCCTGATACTTTATCTGCAATTTTTTGTATTTTAGTCTTAGTATTAGTTGCTTCAACAACTAATCTTACCATTTCAGATATTGTTGAATCTGGTCCAATTCTTTCTGCTTTATATTCTATATATCCATCTATATTAATTGATCCAGCGATTACTTTATCATTCTTATTTTTTTTAGCTGGCTTAGATTCTCCGGTAATAAATGCTTCATCAAAATGAGATGTTCCATCAACGATTACACCATCAACCGCTATTTTCATCCCTGGTTTACAAATTAAAATATCACCACATTTAACTTCATCAATTGTTACTTCTTTTTCTCCATCATTAATCTTTATAATTGCGCTTTTTGGAGTAATTTGAACAAGTTCTTTAATTGACTTTTTTGTTTTTTCTTTCGAATTCTTATCAATGAATCTGCCAAGTTTTATAAAATAGATAACCATTGCAGATGATTCAAAATATAAATTTTCTACCATCATTTTATTTCCACTGATTATTAAAACTAAATTAACTAAACTATAAATAAAACTAGCAAGCACGCCAATAGTTACCAATGTATCCATATTAGGAGATTTATGAATTAATTTTAAAACTCCACTTTTTAATATATCAAAACCAAATATTATAAATGGTATAGTTAATATAAATAAAGAAATACCGAAGTTAATTGGTTTTTTTAGCATGTGTAGATATGGTATAACTGGAAGTTTTAGCATATGTGACATAGAAATATACATTAAAAGAATTCCAATAAATGCAAGAATAATTAAATAACTTAAAGTATTATCTTTTTTATTTTCTTCTTTTAAATCATAAATACCTAAACTTTTATAACCAGACTCTTCAATATATCTATCTAAATCAGATAGTGTTACTATCGCCTCATCATAATGAATTAAAGCTTGTGCCATTACTAAATTAACTGTAGCCTCAACTCCATCTTGTTTATTTAAGTACTTTTCTACTCTATTTTGACAAGCACTACAACTCATTCCATCTATTTTTAATATTACTTTTTTCATACTAATCACCTTTAAAATAATTTATATCATCAATAACTTTAATATTATTCTTAATCATATTCATCCAACAAGTATATGTATATGTATCAACATTATTAGGAGTAAATTCAATTATGTTTTCTCCAGATTTAAGTTTTTTTACAATATTAAAATCTTTTATTTCAAGTTCATTATTACATCCAGTTAGATACTTTTCATCAACGTGAATAATCATTTTAACTGGTATTCCTTTTTGAACTATAATATCTTCATAACTGTTATAAGATAAATCAAATTCTACAATCTGATAATTATCATTTAACTTAGAAGATTTATAATTATCATAATTATTGAATGGTTTTGTAATATCTATATTAAGAGTGAGTAATCCTCTATTTAACATAACAATTGATAATATTAATATTAAAATTGAAGCTATTTTATTTAATAATATTTTTCTTTTACCTTTAATTAAATTATAAATGATTCCTATACTTAGCATTAATGGAACTGTACCTAAGCTAAATAAAAACATTGAAAGTGCACCTTTTATAAAACTTCCAGTTGAGAGTGCATATACCTGCATAGCTTGAAGTGGACCACAAGGCATTAGTCCATTTAAAAGTCCAATTATGAAAGGATTTCTAGTTTTAGTTCTTACATTAAGTCCAAGTTTTAATCTTAAATCTATTACACCAAGCATATTTAAAGACATAAGAAGCATTAAAAGTGCTGCTATAATAATTATTATTCCACTAACTAATTCATTAATTTTAAATACACTGCCAAGTAGTCCTGCAAAACCACCAATAATAGTATAAGATACTACTCTACCAGAATTATATAATAGTGGTCTTTTAAAATTCTTATTTTTACTATCTATTATAGCTATTAAATTAATTGCACCACACATAGATATACAATGAATACTAGTAAGTACTCCCGTTACAAAAAGCATTCCATATGTAATATTTGAATCAATATTTGGAATAACATTAAATATATTAAAACCAAACATTTTATTTATTAGAAACCATACAGCAATAATTAAAAATAGAATAATAGCAAATTCTTTTAATTTAATTTTATTATCTATATCTTTTAAACTATTAGTTATATATTCTTCTTTTGTAAAATAATCAATTTTTTTTATTGTATCAATTATATCTTTATCGGGTAAATTCTTTTCATATGTAATATGAGCAATATTGTTTTTAATAACAACATTTTTTATGTTCTTGTTTTTTAATAGTTCATTTGTTATTGTATCAATACAATGTTCACAGTGAATTCCATCTATCTTTACATATTTTATCATTAACTTAATCTTCCTATTAACTCCATTACTTCATCAATTACTTCTAATTTATCATTTTTTATATCATCTACTACACAAGTAGATAAATGTCCTTTTAATATATCTGTACTTAAACTTTTAATAGATTTATTAATTGCAAGTAATTGAATTAGTATATCATTACAATACTTATCATCTTCAACCATCTTAGAAATTCCTCTTATTTGTCCTTCTATAGTACTTAATCTTGTTTTTAAATATTTCTTTTCATCTATTGTTCTATGTTTATTTCTACTACAATCTTCACAATGTGTACATTTTGCCATTTTATATCATCTCCATGTTCAACATTATACACCACCCCCTGGGGGTCCTGTCAATAGTAAATTAAAAAAGACTAGATTACTCTAGTCTTTTAATAATCTATATTAGTTCTTCTTTGTTTTAATTGCAGCTTGTGACACATAAACTATCGGAAAACTAATTGGAACGATATGTCGTTCTACTTTTGACTAAAATGACTTATTTTAAATTTAATTTTTTAAATATTTCAATATTACCTTTATAACTCATAGGTGATATAGGACTTGGATGATATATTGGAATAACTTTAAAACCATTGATGTTAAACTCTTTTCCAACTACATCACTAAATTTTTTATATTTAATATCTAAGATTGTTTTAGTAGCAGAATCACCAAGTGACAAAACAATTTTTGGCTTAATGATATTTAATTGTTTAAATAAATAATTCTTACAATTTTCACCACATTTATTTAAATATTTTCTATCTTTTGGGAAACACTTTATAGCTTCTAAAAAATAAGTGTCTTCTATTTTTAAATTAATCTCATCAAGAAGTTTTTGAAGTACAATACCAGATGGTAGTAATTTATGATTAACATCATACCACGCAATACCACTTTTTCTCCATCCATTATTTGCAGGCGCTTCTCCAAGTATAACGATATCGCTATATTTTCCAATCGAAACGGTTTTGCTATTTGGAAATTTTTCTACCATATCAGAGCACAAATTACATCTATATATTTCTTCATCAATTTTTTTTAATTGTTCCACAATTCCAGCTCCCATCTACTATTAGTATAACATATAAAAGACCAGATTTATCATCTAGTCTTTCTTATATTTAATATTTTCACGCTTATACGTTCTAATTTTTTCTTGCGTTAATTGCAGCTTGTAGGGCTATTTTCAAAAGAAGGCAATAAAATATCTAACTTTGGATTAAACAAAACTTTAGCCTATAATACCTCCCATTATTATTTATTACCTGATTATATTCTTTCAATAATATATCTTATCAAAAATGTCATTATAAATATCACTGTATTTTTTGTTCGTAATATCTTAATTTTACGAACGAAAACCTAAATTTTCTAGACATTTATTGTTTGCATTTTATCAATCATATATCGTAGCGGTACTCTGTCTAAATATTTCATATTTAGAAGTATGAGTATACATGTATTTAATACAATAATATTAATCTCTAAGCACCAACTATAATACCTATTAAAGTACATATAGAAATTATAATAAAAACAATAGAATAAAATAAAAATTTTAAGTTCCTATAATAATAATATTTTGTAAGATAATGTCCAATATATCCTATTAAAAATGCTAAAACAAAAATTTTATAATCAGCAAATGCTTTACCACAGATGAATTCTTGTATTGAAGCAATTATAGCTAACAATACAAAAACACATATTATAAGTAAATTTGAATTATCACTTGCAATCAAATTTACCTTTTTATCTCTCTCATCTTCTCCCTTATTTTCTATTATAGATCTACTAAGGATTTCCTCTTTAGTCATTTTTTTATAATTTTTTGATTTGTTTTTCATAATACTTCTCCTATCAATTTCCCTAAAAATTCTAATTTTAAAATTAAATTAGAAATAAAATAATTCTTCAAATTTCATATCTAAAGCAATTGCAAGAACATAAGCTAGTTTAGCGCTTGGTTCATATTGACCTGTTTCCAATGAACTTATAGTATTCCTAGAAACGCCTACTATATTTGCTAATTCTTGTTGTGATAGTTTTCTTTCAATTCTAATTTTTTTTAATTTGTTTTTTAATATTAATTCTTTTTTCATATTATCCTCATTACCAAGTTTACTTGGCAATTTAAATATATCATATGTAAAGTGTACTTGTCAACATATTTTATAAAAAGAATATATTTTTCAAATCTAATTTCATCACAATATTATCATTTTTCGAACATACAATAAAAGACTAGTTTTACCTAGTCTTTTATCATTAATATTAGTTCTTCTTTGCTTTTATTGCAGCTTGTGCAGCAGCTAATCTTGCAATAGGTACTCTAAATGGAGAACAAGATACATAAGTAAGTCCTATATTATTACAGAATTCTACACTTGCTGGATCTCCTCCATGTTCACCACATATACCTAAGTGAATATCTTCACGT
>JAFUZI010000087.1 GCA_017476705.1 Bacilli bacterium | reverse complement strand
TATAATAAAAGGAAAATGAAGAAGATAAATATCAAATTATTTTTATATCTTTTAGCTGAATTATTATCATTACTTCCAGGTCCAGATACATTATCATTAACATTACTAATTTCAATCTCACTCAAAGTAGTAATTATCTTAACATATCCAGAATAATCATTTTCATTAATATGTAATTTAATAGTTGATTTTTTATTATTAATATCAGTTTCACAATTGATAATAACCTCACTATTTAATTCTTTATTTATTTCATTTGTAATACAATGAACATCTTTTTGCTCTTCGCTATCATCACTTATATGTTCAGTTATTTTTAATTCAGTATAACTATTTTCTAATAATTTATATTCAATATTTCCTCCTAATTTTCCCTTTAATGTAAATTCTAATTTATTATTGACAAATTTATATTCTTTAGATTCATAATTTAACTCAAAACTAACAGGTTTTAATTCTTTTTGTTCTTCTGTTAAAGTATTACTAAATTCCACTGTTCCTTTATCTTTAGTACCTGAAAGTTTAATACTTGAAATTTGATTATTGTTATTATTATAATAAGGAGAACATATTAAATAATTTGTGTCGTTTATTTGACATAAGGCTGTTGATTGTAGATTATTTATTATAACATCTAATAAAACATTTTGACCATTAAAATTTATTGTTTCGGTTGGCTCATATAAAAGATAAAATCCCCATTTTTCTTTATAGTTTCCTCCATAAACATTTTTTAAATTTATTTTATAATCTATATACAAATCAACCTCATCTGGAATATCATACCATTTAAAATTGGTATTACTTTTATTGTTTACTATCTTTAAAATATTTGTTGCCTCTTGACCATTTCCTTGAACTTCGCAATTTAATACGTTGCCATTTAATTTACATTTTGCAGTACCAGAATTGCCATTTATTAATATATCTATAATTATTTCATGATTATTTTGTAAATTACTTTGAGTTAATGTTATATCAAAAGTCCATTTATTGCCATTAAATTTTAAATTTGAAGATTTGGAATAAAATAATTTTATAGAAAATATTAAATTTTCCGAAGGATTTTTGAAATTCACATTTCCGTTTTTTTTAGTATAAACAATTGAAATATCATCATCTTTACTTTGTTCATTAATCTCAGGAGTACATATAAATGTCTTTGTTTCTGTTCCTGATAAAACACAATTAGCTAAAGCATCTACATTATTATACTTTATATCTATATTAGCTTTTGTTCCTGAAAAAATATTATCATTATTAAAAATCATTTTAAATGAAAATTTATTACTTTCATATTGGGGTGATGTTACATATTCAACAAATAAATCTAAATCAGGATATATATAAGTATTATCACTAGTAAGTACCGGAGACCATGTGATACTGGCATAATCGGTTTTTGCTGTGGATAATTGAATTAAAGTATTTTGGCTTATTTCATGTTGTGGTATACATTTTAAACTAAGAATATTATTATCTCGAGTTCCTTCCTCAGTACAAAACGCTAATTCTGACTTATCCATATCATATAGAATATCCACACTAAAAGTAGTTCCAGATGGTATTATAAAGCCATTATCATTATTTTTTACTTTTAAATTAAATGACCAATCATTATTTGAATATTTTAATCCAGATGAACTCACCAATTCTAAAGTCGATGTTAATGGTATTTTATAAAGTCGTAAATTATATAAAATAATATGCTCATCTATTGAATCCGAATTTAATGTGATTAGTTGATTATTTGTTAATACATCACTTACACATTGAAGTTCATTTTTATCTGCTATTTTTGAACAACTGGCTGTACTTGATGTTGTTTTGTCGATAAATATATCTATTACTTTATTATCACTGGAAGTCATTGTGTTTTCATATTTTATTTTGAATTCCCATTTATTTGTATTAAATTTTAAATCTTATATTTTATCAACATTAACATAGACAATAGTATTAGGATAAATAATTTGTTTATCTCCTGATAAGGAAGTTCTCCAATATATATTCCCTTTCGATTTATCTTTTAATATTATTATTTTATCACTATCTCCTCCATTGGCCATACATGGAGTGTGACACTCTAATACTTTTGTTTCTTTAACTGTGCATATACCATAATCAATGAAATCAGCATCATTTATTTTTAATTCAGTAACGACCATATCACCTTTTTTCGCGGATTCTTGAAGTTCTATGGAATATTTATAATATTTGTTTTCTTTGTCATATTCACAAAAAAGTAATTTTTTAAATTTTAAATCATATGATTTAGTTAAATCCATATCTTTTAATCCTGGATTTTTCCACTCGATTAAATCACCTGATGATTCTAATTTTAAACTGAATAAGTCTTTATCTACATCAATATGCTCTCCTATAGGCCTCCATGTACAATATAAAAATTGGTTATTATATACACAAGGGACAATATTTATTCTATCATAATAATACGTAGGACTTATTTTTATATTTACTTGTTGATGCACTTTTATAGGAAGGATTAAATCATTAACTAAAGTATTATCATCTGAATCTTTTTGAACTAATACTGTAAAAGTTTTATCATTAGCTACATCATTGTAATTATAAGCATGAACATAAGTTAATTCTATTGGGAAAAGATTTTGATTTACTGTTATACCACTCCAAGTAATCGTTGCTGAATCCATTTTATCTTTTTTTATATAAAGTTTTTTATTTGTGATACCACTATCTATTTTGCATTTCAATGAAGTGTGATTTTGTCCTATGCATCCACTTAAATAATCATTTTCATTATCGGTCAAAGTTATTGTACATATGGAATCTTTTGGCACTTTTGTATCAATGGATAATTCGATATAAGTATAATAATTTCCATCTTCGAAAAATATTTTACTATTTAAAACATATTTCAATTGGGCCACTAAAGGTATAGAAATAAAATCACTGGGCATATTATTCCATTGATATACTGATGATATACTCGAAGGATTTTTCTCTCTGACTAAACGCGGATTATATTCATATGAATTATAATTAACTCTATTTACTACAACTCCACATTGCAATAAACCATTTCCTTTATAATAACAATTTGCTATTGAGGATATTATTTTCGTATAACTTGTTTTAGACCCATAGAAATACAAAAATTCTATATCAGTAATAATATATGCATTCAACGGTATATTTTCATCAGTGATATAAACATCAAAATTCCAATTTTTATTTTCGAATCTTAAATTTTTTGCTTCTCGATAAGTTAATTGAGTATATAAAGGTATATCAGTATCTTTAGTTAATCCACTAGTCCAAGTAACAGTCGATGCAGAGCCAGTTGGTTTATCTTTTTTTATTTTGATTAAAACGTCTTGAGCTTGGGATTCTTTATCAACAATGCAACTAATTTTATTATTTCGACCTCCAGTGCAAGTTGCTGTTGATGCTTCGTTTCCGTATAGAATATCTATAATAACCTTCGCTGAACTTAATGGTGTTACGGATAAATCGAATTTCCATTTGCCATCTTGGAAATATAATTTATCAGCTGAAATAAATTGAAGTCTTGCTGTACTAATCATGAAATAATCATCCTTATTTGTATTTTTCCAAGTAACTGTAGATTGTAATGATTTATAAAAATCTAATTTAGGAGCAGTATTTCCTATAATATCAGATTTACATGAAAGTAATACTGCACTTTCGGCAGTGCAATTTGCTATATATGGTGTTATAGTCATATCCACAATAACTTTAGAACCTATTGGTAATATAGTATCATCATCTGAATTTAAGTCAACTTTAAATGACCATTTTTGACCAGACTCTTGTTTCAAATCATAACCTTTTTTTATAGTTAAAGTCGTTTGTAAGGCTATTGGTTGATCTTGTGTTAAAGCTGGTTTCCATGTGATTGAACCTGATTTTGTTTCTTTCGATATTTTTATTAGATCATTTTTTTTCTGATTTGCATATTCACAAACACAGATAAATTTAATATTAGTAACTTGTTCAATTCCATCGTAATTTAAACATATCGCGGTTGATTTAGTTGCGCCATTTACTAAAATATCCACTTTATATGCACCGATTTCTCCTCTGTTTTTTCCTACTGCGGTATCACTATCCCATGAATTAATAGTAAAAATCCATTTATTATAAGCGAAATACATATCATAAGCGTCAATGAATTTTAATTCTTTAGTTATTAATTCATTAGTATCTATTTCTGATATTCGGCCATTTTCAGCAGTTAAGCCTTCCCATGTTATTGTTGTTGTTTGTCTTTGTAAATCAGTAACGCAATATACATAGCCTTGTCTATCAACAAGACTTCTTTTATCTAATATTGTGCAAGTTGCTGTTTTTGCAATACCATCAACATAAACATTAGTAACTATATTAGAATATTTTGGTGTATTTATTTCATTTGTTACCGCAATTAAAAAATGGAATCGATCTGTGAAAAAACCGCCTAAAGCTTCTTGGAAAACTAATGTATGCCTCATCGCTATAGGAATATATTTATCTTTGGTATTGATCCAATTAACAGTTCCTTTATTTTTTTGACCCATTAATCTTATTAAAGTAGTTGAATCTATACTAGATTTATCACTAGCACAACTTAAGATATAAGATGAATAAGAACAACTTATGGCAACATTACCATTATTAGAATCTTGCCAGATGTCCACTTTAACAAGAGCACTGTCGGGTAAATCTTGATTATCAACATCAATATCAATTTTAAAAGACCATGATCTACTTGTATCATCAAAAATTAAATCATATACTTTCCAAAAAGATAATTCTGCGTTTCTTATTATTATATCATCTTTGCTTTTTAAATTATTCACTCCCTCAAAACTTGTACTAATATCATGCTTGGTATCAATATCTTTAGTTATATATACCAAATCACTAATAGCTTGATTTTCACCCAATACAGTGCAAGTAAAATAAGTAGAGCCATCTTCATTAAGTAAGCATTTTGTAAAATATAAACTTGATAACCCTTCTTTATTCTTAATTTTTGTATCCAAAGTTATCAAAATGTTCTTAGCATATCTAGTAACTTCACCTCTTACATTTAATGTATAAACCCATTGATTATTAATAAAGGTTAAATTATCAGCACCCCAATATGTGTTTACTATAAAAGTGATAGGTATAGTAACACTATTTTCGAGATTTTCCCACTCTATGGAACCTTTATCTCTATTAGGAGATATTTGGATTAAATATGTGTCAGATCTTGTTTCATTAAAAGTGCAATATAAATATAATGATTTATAAGTGCATAATGATACTTTTTTCTTGCTTGATGTTAAGTATAAATCGATATTAACCACACTGTTTTCGGGTAAGACATTTTCTACTAATTTAACTCGAAAATCATAATATCTATTATTACCTGATATAAAAGTATAAGTTAAAGAAAAAGAATCTTCATATTTTAATGTAGTGTTTATTGGTATATTATAAATTTTATTCAAATTTTGCCAATTTAAGTTAGCGCCTTCAGTTAAAGCATTATTTATTTGGATTAAATCATATTGAGTTTGACCTTCCTTACTCAAAAGACAATTTAATATATATTCATCTTCAGAAGATACATAACATTTAGCTAAAGAGGATTCGCCTTTGTATAATATTGATACTAAATATAATGTGTTTGAAATTAATTTTGTTGATGAGTATTTAATATCGAAAGACCATCCCGAATTAAATGATAAATTGATTGCTTGGACGAAATCGACATTGGTTACTTCTTGTAATGCTCGTATTTTGTTTAATCTATATTGGAAAAGATTGAAACCTGATATAGTTACTAATGATAGTAATAAAAGAATTAAATTGATGTTTGAAACTTTACTCATTTTAAATATATTAATTTAAATTTTTACATTTTATATAACAAAATTTAAATTTATTTAAAAATATCGAGTATTAAATTTAAAAAATAATTATTTTTATTATAGAATTGGGAGTCAAATATCTCCATTGCTAAATTCCATATTAAAGATAGAAAATCAGAAGAACTTCTGCATATCTATAAT
>JAFUZI010000086.1 GCA_017476705.1 Bacilli bacterium | reverse complement strand
TTATCATGTATAACATTAATAATCCAAAGTCTGTTAGTGGCAAAGTATATTTATAGTCTATATAAGTTATTAGATTACAAATGAATATATAATACAAAAACATTCTATGATATAAACAAAATTGAAATACTATAGAACATAAGAACATGAATAATAAAGGTAATAATGAAACACTTGCAATAAATGATATAATTATTACATCTATATTAAAAAATGTTAATATCGTATTTAGTAAATAAAATATCGATATTAACATTGGCATTATTTTAATACTTAACAATAAAATTTTATGAAGATTACTTCTTCTTTGTTGTGCTATTTTCTTTTGATTTATTATTGTTAAGTTTTCCACCTTTACTATATTTCTTTGATTTTGGAAGTACTCCAGCTTTCCACATTGGAGTACTTGGTCTTCTGCTGTTTGCCATATTATTTATTTAACGTTACAAAATTAATATAATTTCTAAAACTAACAAAATATTTTATAATAAATTTTAATATTTATTCCGTTATTGGAACATTCGTAACTGAAGTGTAAAATATTCCATCTACAGTATCATACAATCCTAAAACACTATCCTCCACTCTTTTAACTGCTCTATAATTATGCTTCAATTTGCCCGCCTTATCAAAAATATAGAAGTAGTACATTCTACCATTTGAATTGGTAACATAATAATCATTATTGCCCCCAAACATATGTAAAGGTATAGTACTATCTCCAGACGATGTATTTTTAGTAGAAGTTGTTAATCTTTCTCCTAAAGTTTTATATGTACCATCTACAAATTGAAATGCTTGTCCCCAATATGTATAGCAATTTAATAGAGCATCACTATAATATACTTGTGTTTCTGTATTATACTCAAATAACACATCAATATTCCATATATCAAACATTTTAGGAATATAATTATTTAATACTATTCCTGCACCATTTCCAACATAAACACTTTCAACTTCTTGATAAGTTGAAGGTATCCAATAGTATAATAAATTATTATCAAATACTATATTAGATATATTCTTATTCCCCTTCTTAATTTCTTTAAAATTAAAAGGCAGTTTATTATAATAAACACCTGTTTCAAAAGCATTAGGCGGTACTTGTATTCCTGACATAATTACCTCCTATTCTGATGGAGATTCCTCATCAATCTCTTCTGGTTCAGGAGATGAAGGATTTTCGATTATAAAATATATAACATTAGAATTAACACTCTCCAGATTATTATAATCATCAAGAGTCATTACCTTCACTGTTTCGTTTGCTGAAGGTGTAGAAGAATCTACATCAGACGATTCATCCAAAACCTTTTTATCTCCGTGTTGAATTATATAACCTTCAACTATTAAATTATCATTTATATACTGCATGATTGAAATCGATTATTTAAATATTTGTAAGTCTTAAAATACCTTTTATATATAATGCATATTTATTTATAGCTTCGTCATGTAGTAACTCTATTGGAAATTTCCACTCTTTAACTGCTTCTGGGAATTCATTTTCTATAAACATATGAGATAAAATATTAATACTATCTTTACTTATATTTTCTAAAGCAATAAATTGCTCCAAATCTAAAAAATCTTTAGACTTCAAATTTAATTCATTCATAATTTTAAATTTATACTAATTGATAACTGATTGAAGAAACATTTCCAAAAGCCTCCACCCTACGGAAATACAAACATGCAGTAAATACACTTCCAAATTCTGTTATAGATGACCTTAATGATCCATTAACCATTGGCATAGCATAATCAGATTTAAGATTAAAATGCTTATCTCCCAACGCATTTTCAGATTCCGGAAATATCTCTAAATTTTGGCTTTTAATAGAGCTAGCAAAATGTGTATATGCGGAATATTCCTTCTTATTGGGGAGACTTCCAATACAGTCTAATCCTGTGTATTCACTATCACAAATTATGTACTTATTTGGATCTGTTGTAGAATATAAATCTAGCCCTTTATTTGTTAACCCTTCTAGTATATACCACGTATCTCCATTAATATCTAGTAATCCCCTATACGAAGATATAGTGCTGCCTTTTGGTATAGTAAATCCTACCAAACTAGATGTTATAGGATAAGCAAAGGAATAATTACCCTTATGAACATTAGCCAATTGAGGTTGTAATGGCAATATGCTTCTTTTAGTTAAAATTTCCCCTATTCCAAATCCATTAGGAACTAAAGGTAATATATTCCATCCTGAAGCATTCCATAAACCTTTTCCTAATCCTCCTTGTTTATAACCGTCTTTTAAACTTTCTACAAAATCATCATTTAAACTAAATGTGCAATACTCAATAGAAGGGAGCCAACAAAAAATCCATTTATAGTATTCATAGTTTAATATTTCCATATTATTATTTCTAGCATATTGCCTTGCTGAAGGCAAAGGTATATAGGTTTTAGGCTTTCCGTATGTAGATAATCCCCAAGTTGTATCATACGCAGTACTTCCAGTTCCTCCCCTATACATAGGACTTATTATAGATCTAAATTTGTCATCAATGAGTATATTTCTAAATGCTCCTATGACCATACTAGGAAGTACTATCCAATTTTCTGATATGCGATATTCAGAAATCCAAAGTTGTCTAATATTCCCTTTAACAACCTCTCTACCATAAAATGTTGGTATGTGCACACACACATCTCCATCTTCGCCAGTCAATACTGCTAAAGATCCGTCAGCTTTATATACCCAATTATTTGGATTTAAATAATATTTAATCCCATCATTTTTATTCCAAACACATCCACGCATTTTAGATTGAACAGGTAAGGATTTATGCAATTCTAAATTACCAATTCTTCGTGGAGATATTTTAGACTCTGTATCTACTTCCCACTCTATTCCATATGCAAAAACATTCATTAACTCTTCTTCTAAAGAAGTAGGTACTAAAGAATTTCCAGTCAATAGTACAGTAGCACTGTCTTTTGCAGAATAGGCTTTAATCAAATCCCATTTTACAGAACCTTCAGAACTAATACTATGGTTTACAAAAATTTCATGAAATAATCCATCATCGTCTTTAACTTTAAATCTAAAATCTATAAGATTTTTAGGATTCAATAAATGCTCTTCTAATTCTACAACACCATTTAAATCTGTAGATGCTGATTTACTATAAGTAGATATTGTACTTATAGGTGTTATATATTGAACATCACTGACCATGCCGTCTTTAATAAAATCAGTACAATCTATTTCAAAATCTTTAGTTGTAGTTTTAGATGTAGGAAATGTAAATTTTATTTTCTTATCTTCACTATCATATTCTAAATTAAGTTTGTCAAAATCTAAAGCCACACCGCCACTATTAGATACAGTACTACCGCCAACAACTTTTGTATATTTATTTTTATCATATGGTACATAAAATGCCATTTGTGTAACTCCATTTTTTTGAAGAATTGGCTTTATCCATAATGAATTAGAACCTATTGGTTGATTATCACTTATAATAATTTTATCTAAAGAAACCATACTTAAAATATTTTAAATTTTAACATTGCAAAATTAATAAAAATATTTCAGTTGCTTATATAAAAATACTAGAAAGTTTTACCTTTCTAGTATCGGAACAAAAGACAAGAAAAACCAAAAGCGTATTGCAAAATTACAAAAACTCAATAAGTTGATTGTAATATCAAAAATTTTTTATATATTTGCAAAATAATTTAAAAGACAATAAAATGAGAGCAATAACTAAATTAAGTATAGAAGAAAAAATAGATAGTGAATGGGATAATGTCTCAATGCCTTTAGAACAAAATCCTTACGAAAACATTCATCACTATAAATTAGAAGAAGTGTTAAATTTAGATTTAGAATGTAAACCTGTATACATATATATAAATAAGAAAACACGCCTTTTAGACTGGTGTTTCAAAGGTCAAAAACTAGAGAAAAGTGGACAG
>JAFUZI010000085.1 GCA_017476705.1 Bacilli bacterium | reverse complement strand
CGCCATTATAACCACCTTTACTAATTGTTCCTTGGCCACCAATATAAATATATATTATGTCATCTTTGTTGGCGATAAAATTACCTTTACTATATCCACCTTTTCCACCAGTTGCCGTACTACCTTGTGCTCCCCATACTTCAAGTTTATATGTTCCATCACATTTAGGTGTGAATGTTTTAACATCTCCACTATATCCTTCATCAAATACTACTTGATTAACAGCATACTCACATGTATTTATTCCAATCACAAGTTCATATTTATATTTGCCTATTTCATCTTTTGTAACTTTAATTGTATAATCATCTACTGTACATGATGTATCTGTACATGTTGCTATTTTTTTAGATGTACATTCACTATCTATACAATATTTTGGATTTACTAAATTTGTACTTATTAATTTTTCATCCACTAAATCTTTCATGTATATTTCTGTAACTGCTCCATCTTCATTTAAAGAGGGATAGTCATCTCTATATTTTTCTATATATGCTTCTGTTGCTAGAAAAACATCATCTAAAAATATTTTGTATTCATCATCTACACTATTTTTTAACATTGTTGTTATATTAGGCAATGCCATTAAAGCAATAATTGATATAAATACTAATACAACAATCATTTCTATTAAAGTAAAAGCCCTTTTATTCATATTATTCACCTATTTTACTATAATCCTATTATATATATTTTCTTGTTTTTTTTCAACAAAAAAAAGTTATCAATCTGATAACTTTTTATAAATGCCAGCATGATGCTGCTCTTCTACATGTATCATAACAAGTATTATAGCAAGTATTATAGCAAGTATCATAACAAGTATTATAACATGTTTGACAACT
The DNA here is from genome assembly GCA_017476705.1 of Bacilli bacterium. Lineage (GTDB taxonomy): Bacteria > Bacillota_I > Bacilli_A > RF39 > UBA660 > CAJOJO01. The sequence continues at coordinate 29,628 of JAFUZI010000085.1, read as the reverse complement.
TGTTCCTGTTTGAACTTGTCTTGTACAATATTTTGTATTACAAACATTTTTGAAACATGTTGAACAGTTATCTGAACCATTTCTACAACATACATCTCTAACTTTTGTACAGTTTTGTCCACATGCATATCTTTGTGTCCCATAAGTTGGTACACAGTTACATTGATATGGATTACAGTTATGTGCATTACATGAATATCCATTGCATTTATATGGATTACAACTATGTGGATTACATGAGTAATTTTCCATTCCACATTTTGATGCATCAGCTGTATAGATATATATTGTATAGTTTCCTGATGCTTTACTTACTGTATTTCCAGCTTTATCTGTACATGATACTTCTCTACTATTAGCACCAACAGTTGTCATAGGAGTAGATGCTGGTGTAGATGCTACACCTGATACATCATCTTTACATACTGCTTGAACAGTTGAACCACTTAAATATCCAGAACCATATGCAGAACCATTTACTTTAAATCCTGTTATAACAGGTTCTTCTATATCTCTTTTAACCTCTAATGAACATGTACTAGTATTTCCAGCCTCATCATATACTTTTGCATTTACTATATAAATTCCATTATATTTAATTACTGAGCTTAAACTTCTTGGTTTAGAACTTCCAAGAACTGTTTGTGAATCACTTGTTGTATTTGATAAGTCTGCTTTAACAACACCATTTGTATTTATTAATCTACCTTGCTCATCTTCAGCTTGATCAATTAGTTCATTAAATTCAACAGTAACATCATCAATACTTCCTTTTTTATACCATCCATTAGTTCCTAAAGTTCCAGATGATACCTTTAAACTACATTTAGGATTTGTTCTATCAACTTTATTAATATGTAGTTTTTCCCCATTTAAAAATGATTCAATAGGAGTTATATTACCCATTTTATCTCTAACTAGAAAATCTACTGTTTGATTACTTGTATATGTTCTTGTAATAATACTTTTATTATCTGGATCATTTCCTTTTATCCAAGTTTTTCCACCATCAAATGAATATGGTCTACTTGCAAGACCTGAACCAGTATCTTTTACTTTAAATGTTACTACTTTTGTTTTTTCCCAAGTATCTGGATTAACAATATCCACAATCTGTGGACCATTATCATCTATTCCATATATATTAATACTATTTTCTACTATTTCACTACCATACTCTACATATGCGAATAATTTACCATTCTTAGTAACATCTATTTTTATTGAATTACTATCTACATATATTGAATCACTATCTAATAATTTATAATAATTAACTCCTCCGTCTATTTTAGGATATATTATTTCAATTTCTTTTGATTTTGAAAAACCATTACTAGATACTTTAAATTCTGGTATTCCAACTGCTAATGTTTTTGCATTTATAACACCCTCGGTTGTATGTGTATCTAAATTATTTTTATATTGTGAATCATTATTTGTTACATTTATATTGCTTACCCTTACTGTTATTTCATAATCAGTATTAGAACGTAGGTTTGTAAATTCGTATGAAGCAACATTTTTATTTGTTGTAACATCATGAAACTCTTCATTACCTATTTTAAATTGATATTTATATATATCACTTTGTGAATCAGTTCCATATGCATTAACCATTATTGATGTATTATTTACTTTTACTACTTTTATTTTTAATACTGGAGCAGTAAAATCTATTGTATTACATTCTTCTACATTATTAACTCTTTCAATAATAATACTATTCTTAGTACCACTAGCGCAATAATTACCATCATATATATTAATAGCTTCAATCTCATCATTCTCATTTTTTTTAATTAATCCGCTTTTTATATTCTTGTTTTTAAACTTCAAGACTTTTATATCTAGGCCATCTTCTGGTATATCACTATCTTGCATATTTTTTACCGAGTATTCTTTAGCCTTATCTATTATATTTTGTACACTAGTCCTATAAGCATTAATTCTTGATTTATTTATTTCACTTGATATTACTGGAATAGTTATTAAACTTAATACTCCAAGAATTATAATAACCGCTAAAAGTTCAACAAGCGTAAATCCTCTTCTCATATTATCACCTACTCTAAAATAAGTATATCATTAAATATATTTTTAAAGCAATAAAAAAACTTCTTATTTAGAAGTTTCTATATATTCTTTACAAGTTTTATCTAAATCATTAATTAAATTATCTGCCTCATCAAAATCTTTAAGTCTAACACCACATGCATAAATGTGGCCCCCACCATTATATTTTGATGAAATTGTCTCATTTATGATTGGTCCTCTTGATCTAACAGATCCTCTTATATTATTATTTTGCTTATCATATGAGAATATTCCCCAGGCATAAACATTTTCAATATGATTGAAATTATTAACCATATTCCCAGCAGTTGCAGCATCTACATTATACTTTTCCAGAATATCATCAGTAATTTTAAGGTAAGCAAATCCGTGCTCCGTTACAGTTAAATTATCAGCAATATATCCACCAAATTTAACTTCCTTAAAACTTCTCATATATAAATTGTCATAAAGTTTTTCAAAATCTAAATTAGTCTCATCAATTAATCTTGATACTAAATCAAAGGTTTTAGCTGTTGTATAATAGAATAAAAATCTATTTGTATCTGCAACAAGTCCAATATAAAGCTTTTCTGCAGCTTCTTTAGTCATAACTAATTTTGTATTAAAGGCTAATTCCATAACCATTTGAGAAGCACTAGATGCTGTATCATCAATCCATTCAATATCGCAAAATTTTTCAATGAATGGATGATGATCTATCTTAATTGATTTTTTAAACTTATTTGGATCTACGCCATCTACTCTAGCTTTATCAGGTGTATCTGTTACTATTAAAAGGGAATTTTGATACATGTCCTCTGTAAACTTATCAACATCTCCAATATATTTAAATTTACTTGCAGGATTACCTACAGCATATACTTTTTTATCTGGGAATGTTGCTTCTATTATAGCTTTAAGTCCAAGAGTACTTCCTAGTGCATCTGGATCTGGTCCAACATGACGTGCTAGAACAATTTTGTCATATTTTTTAATTTCATTAAATATTTTTTTAAACATTCTACCAGTCATTTAAATCACGCTTTCTATTTTTTAATAAATTTATATGTATCTCTTGCTATCATTACTTCTTCATCAGTTGGTATTACATATACTGGAATTTTTGAATCTACTGAAGATATAATTCCTTCTTTACCAAATCTGATTTCATCATTTTTTTCTCTATCTATTTTAAATCCTAAGCATTGTAGGCGGTCAATAACCATACGTCTTACGTGTGGTGCATTTTCACCAACACCTGCTGTGAATGCTAAAGCATCAATTCTACCGTTTAATTCAACATAGTATTTAGCAATATAATTAACTATTGAGTTTACAAATAAGTAGTGTGCCATAATAGCTCTTTCATCTTTTTTAGCAATAGCTTCATCTATATCTCTAAAATCTGATGAAATTCCACTAGTACCAAGCATTCCTGATTTTTTATTTAAAGCATTATCAATTTCATCTAATGTCATACCTGTTTTCTTAGCAATATATGGAATTACAGAGTAATCGATATCACCTGAACGAGAACCCATGATAATACCTGCATTAGGAGTGAATCCCATTGAAGTATCTACACATTTACCATCTCTAACTAGTGAGATAGAGCCACCATTTCCTATATGACATACTATAACATTTGAATAGTCTTTATCAACAAGTTCAGATAATCTTTCTGATACATATCTATGGCTCATACCATGGAAGCCATATTTTCTAACACCATATTTTGTATACCATTCATATGGAACTGGATATAAGTATCTATCAGCTTTCATTGTTTGATGGAATGCTGTATCAAAGCATCCAACTTGTATAGCACTTGGAATTTTCTCCATAAATGCTCTAACACCCATTAAGTTAGCTGGGTTGTGAAGAGGCGCTAAATCTGATAATTCTTCAACAGTTTTAATAACTTTATCGTTAATTACTACTGATTCAGAATATTTATCACCACCATGAACAAGTCTATGACCTACTCCTTTAATTTCATCAAGTGAATTTATAACTTTATTTTCTAGTAATTCTTTTATTAAGTATTCAACACATACTGAATGATCTTTTAGATCAACAAATTTTTCTACTTTTTCACCGTTGATTTTAACAGTATAGAAAGATTTATCAAGTCCAATTCTCTCAAATCTTCCTGAAATTAAAACTTCTTCTTCTGGCATTTCATACATTTGAAATTTCAAAGATGAACTACCTGCGTTAATTGATAATATTTTCATTTTTTACTCATCTCCTATAATTCATATTCTATTATTCTTAAATTTGGTATTTCGATTTTTAATAAATCACCATCTTCTGGTATACCATTTATTGCATAGTGGATAGCTCTTAAGATTGCACTATGAGCAACCACTAATACATTCTTATCATTGTATTTAGCTCTCATATCTTCAATAAAATCTGATACACGAGCAAGTAAATCTCTAACTTTTTCTACTTCGTTAATATCTGTATTTAAATTAAAGTCCCAGTATTTAGGAGTTAAATATTCATCTACAGGTTTTCCCTCACTTAAACCGTAATCTCTTTCTCTAAGTCGCTCATCAATAATGATATCAAATTTATCATTAGTAATTAATCTAGCTGTATCTAAAGCTCTTCTAAGTGGTGATGCAACTACTACATCAATATCTAAATCTTTAACTAAAGAATTAAGTTCCTTAGCTTCCCTAATTCCTCTTTCGCTTAAGTCTGATTCAGTGTTACCTTGTACTAGGCCAAGTTGGTTTTGTGTAGTTTCACCATGTCTAACTACGTATAATTTCATTAATTATCCTCTGGTCTCATAGTTGGGAATAAAATTACTTCTTGAATTGAGTCTTGTTCTGTAAGTAACATAACTAATCTATCGATACCATATCCAATACCTCCAGCTGGTGGCATACCATACTCTAAGGCTTCAATAAAGTCATAATCGATATCATTAGCTTCATCATTACCAAGATCTCTTTCTTTTAATTGTTCTTCAAATCTCTCAAGTTGATCAATTGGATCATTAAGTTCTGTATAAGCATTAGCAAATTCCTTACCAGCTATGAAAAGTTCAAAACGATCAACAAATCTTGGATCACTCGGATTTTTCTTAGTTAGTGGAGAAATTTCAATTGGATGACCATATAAAAATGTTGGTTCAATTAAAGTCTCCTCTACATATTCTTCAAAGAATTTGTTAATAATGTGACCATATTGTTTTTCATGTTCCATAAGTTCAATATGATTTTCTTCAGCAAGTTTTATACATTCATCTAAATCTGTTATAGCTTTAAAATCAATTCCTGTTTTTTCTTTAATTGCATCAGTCATTGATATTTTTTTGAAAGGTTTAGATAAATCTATTTCATGACCATACCAGTTGAATGTTAGTTTACCAACTGCTTTTAAAGCAACTTCTCTAAACATTCTCTCAGTTTGATCCATCATACCAGACAAATCTGAGTATGCTTTATATGCTTCCATTATAGTAAATTCAGGGTTATGTCTTGGATCCATTCCTTCATTTCTAAATGCTCTACCTATTTCATATACTGATTCCATACCACCTACAAGTAATCTTTTTAGAGGTAACTCTAAAGCAATTCTCATATACATATCTACATCAAGTGTATTATGATGAGTTTCAAATGGTCTAGCACTAGCTCCTGTAAGTAGTGTTGTTAAGATTGGAGTTTCAACTTCTGTATAACCTTCATTATCCATAAAGTTTTGAATTGCTCTTATAATTTTAGGTCTTAAGAAAGCAACTCTTCTTGATTCATCATTTGAAATAAGATCTACATATCTATGTCTATATCTATCTTCTGTATTAGTAAGTCCATGGAATTTTTCTGGAAGAGGTCTTAATGCTTTTACTAAATGAGTATATTTTAAACATTTAATAGTTAACTCTCCAGTTTGAGTTTTCATAATTTTACCATATACACCTACGATATCACCGATGTCAGCTGTTTTAAATAATGAATAAGCATCTTCACCAATATCATTAATTGAAATATATACTTGAATTTTACCAGTTTTATCTTTAAGAGAGAAGAATGATGCTTTACCCATTTTACGAATAAACATAATTCTACCTGCTACTGTTGCAGTATCAGTCATAGAATCAAATTGATCATGTTCTACATCTTTATATTTTTCTTGTAATTCACTAGCAAATGCGTCTCTTTCAAATTTTTGTCCAAATGGATCTAGTCCAAGTTCTCTTATTTTTTCTGCTTTTTCTCTTCTAACTATTTCTTGATCAGTTAATTTTCTCATTATTTCACTTCCTCTACAAATGTATTACTTAAAACATCTTGTAAACCTTTTTTATCTCCCCTATATATTATCATAAAAATGCTTATAATTACTAGTAAAAATTGAATAAAACTTAAAATACTCATTAAAATAAAATAATGATTGTAATTAAATATATGAATTATTAAGATAGATAATATCATATATAAAATTCCTGTTGTAATTATATTTCTTCTAAATAAGTTTCTAACACCTATTTTTCCACTTAATTTAAGTTTCATTATCTTAAGTCCTATTGTATATCCTTTTGTTAAAATCGGGATTATTATAAAATATAGTATAAATATCATTATGTTTATACAACTACATGTCTTTTGCTCTTTATCTATCTTATAACTAACTCTTACATAATCACTTACATACTCCCCAAATTCAATTTTATGGTTAAGCATTTGTTCATTATAACTATTTAATTCATGATTATAATCACTTATTTTTTTATTTTGAAAAATACCATTTATAGTTGAGCATACAATTATAACAATTATTAAATCAATTAAATAAGCTATAAATCTTTTAAACATTTCCACATTCCACCTTTTTAAATTCTTTTATTAAACTTTCTAATTCTTCTATTGTTTTAGATTTAAATACTTTTTCTTTTAAACTGTTAGCACTTTTAATACCTTTTAAATAATATCCTATATGTGTACGCATCTCTAAATTAGCAACCTTAGGATTTTTAGTTTTCTTTAAATATTCAATATGTTTAAGTATCATATCTAGTTTTTCTTCTAAAGATATAGGGGTTGGTTCTATACCACTTTCTAGATAATCAACGCATTCTTTAATAAGCCATGGATTTCCTAAGCATCCTCTTGCTATCATTACTGCATCACAATTTGTTTCTTCTAACATACGTTTTGCATCATAACAAGTCTTAATATCACCATTTCCTATTACTGGAATAGATACAGCATCTTTTACTTGTTTTATAATATTCCAGTCGGCTTTGCCACTATATCCTTGACTTCTTGTACGGCCATGAACAGCAATAGCACTAGCCCCTGCTTTTTCTACCATTTTAGCTATCTCAACAGCATTTATACTATTTTGATCCCAACCACTTCTAATTTTAACTGTTACAGGAATTGGTACTGCATCAACTACACTCTTAACTATTTCATATACCTTTTTAGGATTTTTTAAAAGTGCGCTTCCTGCTTGAGCACGTAAAGCTACTTTAGGTACAGGGCATCCCATATTAATATCTATTATATCTGGATGCATATTAAGATATATATATTTAGCGGCTGTAACAAACGAATCAACATCTGTTCCAAATATTTGTTGAGCAATAGGGCGTTCATAATCTGTCATATAAAGCATATCTATAGTTTTATTATTTCCATAAGTAATTGCTTTATCACTTACCATTTCAGCATAAATAAGCCCCGCACCCATTTCTTTAATAATAGTTCTATAAGCACTATTAGAAATACCGGCCATCGGAGCTAAAACAACACGATTTTTAATTTTAACGTTTCCTATTTCAAACATAAAATTCACCTACTTAATTATATAATAAATACCCCCTTTTTTCAAGAAAAAACCATCAGACTAACTGACAGTTTTCTATATTAAAATTGCTCAACAAACGTTTCATATATTCTAATATATCTATATGTTATTCTATTTGTTCCTTCTTTTTTTTCTTTTATAACAATTTTTAATTGCACTAATTTATTTAAAATATAATTAATCGAATTTATATGGACACCAATTTCATCGGCCATTTCCTGTGCTGTAAATACTATTTTTTTCATCATTAATGGGTGCATTTTAAGAACAGTGCTGCCATTTATGTTTTTTCTTATTATTTTTTCATCTTCATCATAAACTCTATTAATTTTTTCAATTCGGCCAATGTTTCTTGTACATTGGTCAACTACGCATTGCAAGAAAAATTTAATAAATCCATCAATATTACCATTTCTACACTCAGTAAGTGCATTATAATAGTTAGCCTTAAATAATTCAATTATTTCTGATAAGAATAAAATAGGGTCGTCTCCCTTAAGTTTTGCCAATTGAAGAGTAATTAAAGCTCTTCCCATTCTTCCATTTCCATCATTATATGGATGTATTGACTCAAATTGCACATGTGAAATTGCAACCTTGATAAATGGCTCATCATCATATAAATTATTCATATATTCCATTAAATTTTCTAAAAGAGCTGGCACTTCTTCAGGCGTTGGTGGAACAAAAGTTGCGCCTTCTTTTCCTAGTCCGCGTAGACCTATGTAATTTTGAATTTTTCTAATTTGACCCGGAGATTTATCATTTCCCCTAACATTTGATAATAATATTTTATGCATTGAATTAATCATATTAACGCTAAATTCTTTGTCCTTTAGATTTTCATTTGCATAGTCGAGCATTTGTTTTAAATTTTTAACTTCCATAATACTATCATTAGATTCCTTATAATCTATGTAATACATATCATCTTGAGAGATTTGAGTTCCCTCAATTCTAGATGACCTCAAACTTTCACCCAATACAAGAGAATCTAAAAAATAATTTTGATCAAATTTGAACATTTTTAATAAAGACTTATACTGTCCATATTTATCATTAGCTTGTCCTAAAAGTTTAATTGTATCTTTATCTAATTTATAAGATACAGGCAATAATTTAGCCTTATATGGTTCCATAAATTCACTCTCCTTTATTATAATATATCACTTTTTTGAAAAAAATACACAAAAATTTATATTTTTTTGTGTATTTTACTATATATTTATACAATTTTCAATATTTTTTGTGTTTTTTTTAGATTAATTTGAATATTTTTTACAAAATATAATAAAAGACTAGATTATCTAGCCTTTTATTTAGCAACTTCCTCTGCTCTTGTTTCTCTAATTACTGTTACTTTAATAGTTCCAGGATATTGAAGTTTTTCTTCGATATCAGTTTTAATATCACGAGCTATTTTAAAGCTTCCTAAGTCATCTACTTTATCTGGTTTAACAACCACACGGATTTCTCTACCAGCTTGAAGTGCATAAGCATTATCAACGCCTTCTATCTCTTTAGCAATTCCTTCTAATTCTTGAAGTCTCTTAACATAGTTTTCTAATGAATCATTACGAGCTCCAGGACGAGATGCTGATAGAGCATCAGCAATTGCTACTATTACAGATATAACACTAGTTGCTGATGTATCACCATGATGTGATTCAATAGCATTTATAACTATATCAGATTCATGATATTTATGTGCTATATCAGATCCTATTGAAACATGAGAACCCTCAATTTCGTGATCAATAGATTTACCTATATCATGTAAAAGTCCAGCTCTTTTTGCAATTGTCTCATTCTCACCTAATTCACTTGCAATTAGTCCTGATAGAGTTGCAACTTCGATTGAATGTTGTAACACATTTTGACCATAGCTAGTTCTAAAGTGTAATTTACCAATTAATTCAACTAAACCAGGATCTACTTTGGATAGGCCTAATTTAAATAGTGCATCTTCACCATATTCTCTAATTTTTACTGATAACTCTTTTTGTACCTTGTCATATAACTCTTCAATACGAGTTGGATGAATTCTTCCATCTTTAATTAAAGCTTCTAGTGTAAGTCTAGCAAGTTCTCTTCTATAAGGATCAAAACTAGATAAAACTATAGCCTCAGGTGTATCATCAATTATCAAATCTACTCCTGTAACTGCCTCAATTGTACGAATATTTCTACCTTCTCTACCAATAATTCGACCTTTCATCTCATCATTAGGTAATGATACAACTGTTACAGTTTGTTCATTAGCTACGTCACCAGCATATCTTTGCATGCATTCAACTAACATGTCTTTAGCATTTTTATCAGCCTCTAATTTAGCTTCTGCTTCTCTTTCTTTTATATAACTAGTAACTTCTAAATTCATCATTTCTTCTACTTTTTTTAGTATTAAATCTTTAGCTTCTTGTTTTGAAATACTAGAAATTTTTTCCAATAAATCAATTTGTTCATTTTTGATTTCTTCAATTTTAACTTGTTCCTCTTGGATTTCTTTTTGTTTAAGAGTTAAACCATTTTCTTTTTCTTCTAACATATTTTCTCTATTTTGAAGTGTTTGATCTCTTCTATCAATGTTAGCTTCACGAGCAAGCAATCTATCCTCGTTTTCTTTTATTTCAAGTTTTTTCTCTTTTATTTCCTTTTCGGCTTCACTCTTTAATTTATATGTTTCCTCTTTTAATTCAATGATACCATCTCTTTTAACTTTTTCAGCTTCCTTTTTAGCATCATTAATTATTTTTTCAGCTTTTGCTGATAAAGAGGCACCTCTTAAATAAGATATAACTGTCATTGCAATTACACCAACAAAAAGTCCAATTAATACTAGTAAAATGGAGAAAATCATGTTATTGTCCATACAACAACCTCCATTTCTATTATTATCATAAAAGTAGTTATAATTCTACCTACTATCATTGTAAAAAAAAACTAACAATAAGTCAATAATAAAAAAAGAAGATTTTATTTTTCTTCCTTTTTAACATTTTTTTTAACGATGTCATAATGCTCTCTAACAAGTTTGTCTAACTCGCTTGTAAGTTTTGGATTGCTTTTTAATAATGCTTTAACATTTTCTTTTCCTTGGCCAAGTTTTTCACCATTATAAGAATACCAAGCACCTGTTTTATCAATTATCTTAGCTTCACTAGCTAAATCAATTAAATCTCCCTCTTTAGAAACACCTTCACCATACATAATATCTACAGTACAATTTTTAAAAGGTGGAGCCATTTTATTTTTAACTACTTTAATACTTGTTTTATTACCAATAACATCTGCGCCATCTTTTATTTGTTCACTTCTTCTAATTTCAAGTCTAATTGATGAATAGAATTTTAATGCTCTACCACCTGTTGTTGTTTCTGGATTTCCAAACATAACGCCAACTTTTTCTCTTAATTGGTTTATAAATATTGCAATTGTATTAGTCTTACTAATAACACCTGAAAGTTTTCTTAAAGCCTTACTCATAAGTCTTGCTTGAAGACCAACTTGCATATCGCTCATTTCACCTTCAATTTCAGCTTGTGGAACAAGTGCTGCAACTGAATCAATTACAATTATACTAATTGCGCCGCTTCTAACTAAAGCTTCACATATTTCAAGTGCTTGTTCTCCACTATCTGGTTGAGATAAAATTAATTCATCTGTATTAACACCAATTTTAGCTGCATATGTTGGATCAAGTGCATGTTCTGCATCAATAAATGCTGCACGTCCACCAAGTTTTTGAGCTTCTGCAATTGCATGAAGAGCAAATGTTGTTTTACCACTTGATTCCGGACCATATATTTCAATAATTCTTCCTTTTGGATATCCACCTATGCCAAGAGCGACATCTAAAGATAGGCATCCACTCGGAATAGTTTCAATATCCATATGTTCATTATCACCAAGTTTCATTACTGAGCCTTTTCCGAATTGTTTTTCTATACTTGCTAAAACTTCATCTAAAGTTTTATCTGTTTCTTTTGCCATTTAATTATCCTCCTATCAAATACAATTCAATTATATATTAACAAATTTAGAATGTCAATACTTTTTACGAAATTTTGTTCGTTTGCGTATTTTTCCTATATTTTTTTACCTGCCATAATAATTAAAAACTAATTTTAAACAATTTGCAAATAAATATTTTTCTAAAATATATTGTAATAAACTTAGATTTTTAAAAATTCATATAGGGATTATTTAAAATTTAACAAATTAAAAAAACTGTTTTTTTAAAACAGTTTATTTTTCAAATATATATTTTTTATATTTATTATAGTATTCAACACCTGAGATAATCGCAAATACACATGCCATTATAAGTAATGCATCTGATACTTTTATATTCCAAATTTCAAATGGTAAATTATAGAATAATGTAAGTACAATACCAATCATTAAGCATGCTGTTTTAATTTTACCAGTATAAATTGCTGCGACAACATCTCCTTTACTGCCTGCAACCATCTTAATTGAATTTACTATGCCATCTCTTACAATTATTAAAACCGGAATAATTGGAGATATAAATCCACTTGAAGCTAAAATAATTAGTACTGAGTTAACAAGAATTTTATCAGCAATTGAATCTAACATTTTTCCCAAATCAGTAACTAAATTATATTTACGAGCAATTTTTCCATCCAAAAAGTCTGTAATTGAGGCAACAATAAATAAAATGCCAGCAATTATATATCTAAGATCTATTACTATAGCCTCATCAATAAATAATTTTGGAAGTTCTATTCCTGCTGCATCAATTGGAAATAGTAATATAAATATAATAATAAATGAAAGTATTATTCTACTAAGTGTTAATTTATTTGGTAAATTCATGAGACATCTCCTATCTAATGACATTATCAATAGGTTCATTTTTTGTATCGACTATTGTTTTAACTATAAATGAACTTAGCATTAATGCAATAATCGATAAAACAATAACAAGTCCTATTTTAAAATTTATTCTTTTTCTTCTTTCTATTGTATAAGGTGAGGCAATTCTTTTTTGTTTTTTATCTTTCTTTGATTCTTTTTTAGCAGCTTTTTTAATGTCATCCAATGATATCTTTGATGTGTAATCAAATATATATTCATTAAATTCATCAATCAAATCATCGTATGAAAGTCCTAAATACTTAGCATACTCTTTTATAAAATATTTAAGATAAAAAACATCCTTGAAAGCATCCATATTTCCTGCTTCAATATTTTCGATTTGACTAGGTCTTAGCTTTAGGTCACTAGCAACTTCTTCAAGAGAAAGTCCAGTATTTTCTCTTTGCTCCTTTAAAGCAGCTCCTATCTCTTTCATATAATCACCTTTCTATTACAAAAAAAATAATATTAATAAGCCATGTTCTGTACCTAAAAGGTGACAAACATTTATCTACCGAATAATCGGTCAAAGCTTCGATTCAAATTCTCTAGGCTTTGCTCCCCTACCAAAATTTGGGTTTCTCGCTCGTGGGGTTTACCGCGTTCCACTTCAACTATTTCTAGTTTAATCGTCTCTATGGCACTTTTATACCTCTAGACCATATCAAATGACTTAGGTCAATCGAGGAGCCGTTCAAGTTACCTTGACCATAGGTTATTTTTTCCCTATGCACGAACACTAAAGTCATCGCAGACTTTGCGAGCATGGACTTTCCTCAGCACTCCAAATAGTACCGCGTTTGTCTAAATATTATCTTTCACTATAAATAATTTTTTCAAGGTTAGATAATCTTCTAAGTAAATCAGCATTGGAAACTTCACTATGAGAGCTTTCCTTTAATACCTCTAATTTAGTTCTTAAATTTCTAACTTCTTGTTTTAACTTTATGTTATCCTCAATCAAATCTTTTTTGTCATTTTCGATTTCTTTTATTATTTTTAAGAATTCTTCATAATCTCTTATGATTGCATCAAGGAATTTATCTACTTCCTGAGGACGATATCCCCTTGTATCTATTTTAAACTCTTTTTCTAAAATATCTTTACATGTAAGTAATATTCTGTCTTGATACATAATGACACCTCACAATTCTGACTTTATTTTCTCAAAAAAAAAGACATTTGTCAATTAAAATGTCAGTTATATTATTTATTAAGTGAATATAAAAATGTTCTTTTTTTTATATAATTTATATCATCTGTCATTTCATCCATTAAATCATTAATTCTATTATAGTAGCTCAATATTATCACCTCAATTGTACTTTATCATATATATAAATATCTTTCATCGCATTCGACAAAACTAGATATATTTAGTAATTTTTTTATGTTTGAAGTGGTAAAAAAAATTAATTTATAGTATAATTATAAAAGGTGATAATATGAAATATCCTGGTGGGATAAAAAAACAAGGAAGTAGCAGTATAAATTACGCCAACAGAGGTATGAATTTTGAGGCAGATATCAATGTAACGAACTCATACTATATAAATAATGATATTGCTGTTATATATAAAAAACCAACACCAATCACCATTAATAAAGTAGACTATAAATCAAGAGTTGATGCGGTTATAACTGAAGCACATTTTAATACCCCATCAACTACTGATTATAATGGTATATATAAAGGTAAATATATTGACTTTGAAGCTAAAGAAACAAAGCAAAACTATTTTCCACTATCCAATATACATAAACACCAAATAGAACATTTAAATAAAATTGTTAGACATGGTGGTATAGGATTTATCTTAGTGAATTTTGTGAAATTAAATAAAATATATTTACTTGAAGCTGAAAAATTATGTTCATTTATTGAGTCCAATGAACGTAAGTCAATACCAATTGAATATTTTGAAAACTATGGTTACTTAATTAAACCAAAGTTTAATCCAAGAATAGACTATTTAAATATTATCGATCAAATATATTATGGAGGTAAGTTATGAAAAAATTTTTAAAGAATCAAGATAACATGATAATATTAATTGTTAGTTTAGTTGCTTTCATTTCAGGATGCTTAGCTAAACATGCACTACTAGCTTTTATAATAGTAGTTTTAGCAGATATTTTCTTCTTTTATCCAGAAATATCTAAATTATTTAAAGGTGATAAAAATAAAAAAATAGCTAGAGAAGTTAGAAATGCAAAAGAAAGAATAAAAAAAATAAAGAAAAAAAATAAAATTACTAAAGTATTATTCCTTCTATTTTTATTCTTTGTACTTGCAATGATTGTTATTTCATTTTTATTTGCAGGTTATATTGTATCTCATGCTCCTAAATTCAATCCTGATAAATTATATAAAAGTGAACCTTCTATATTATATGATATAAACGGAAAGGAAGCCATTAAAATAGGGCCTGAAATGCGTGAAAACCTTAAATATGATGAACTTCCTGAGGTATTAGTTGATGCTATAGTTGCAACAGAAGATTCAAAATTCTTCCAACATCATGGTTTTGACTTATCAAGATTTTTAGTAGCCAGTGCTAAACAATTATTAAGACGCGGCGGTGGTGGTGCATCAACACTTACAATGCAAGTTGTAAAAAATGCATTTACATCAACTGAATCATCTGGATTTGATGGTATTAAAAGAAAATTCACAGATATTTATATGGCTGTATTCCAAGTAGAAAAGAAATATACTAAAAAAGAAATATTAGAATTTTATGTAAACTCATATTACCTAGGTAATGGTGCTTATGGAGTTGAACAAGCAAGTCATAACTATTTTGGAAAAGATGCTAAAGATTTAAGCTTAAATGAAGCCGCACTTATTGCTGGTTTATTCCAAGCTCCTGATGCATATGATCCATATCAACACCCTGATTTATCAGAACAAAGACGTAATCAAGTTCTAAAGCTTATGAAAAGACATGGTTATATAAGTGATTCAGAATATAATGCTGCGATTAAAACAAAAGTAAAAGATATGTTAGCTAATCAAGACGGAAATAAAAGCAATAATTCAAGTGAATGGCAAGCATTTATCGATTTGATTTGTGAAGAATTATATGCAAAATATAAATTAGATCCATATACTACATCTATGAAAATATATACAACTCTTGATATGGATAAACAAAAAGTTATAAATGATATTATGGATGGTAAAACTTATAAATGGCAAAATGACTATGCTAATGCCGGAATTGTTGTTGAAGATATTAAAACTGGTGAAATAGTTGCCGTTGGTGCTGGTAGAAATAGAACTGGTAAAAAAACATACAATACAGCTACAATGCTTAATAAACAAATTGGTTCTACTGCAAAACCACTTTATGATTATGCACCAGGTATTGAATTTGAAAACTGGTCAACATATACATTATTTGATGATGAGCCATATTCATATTCTGATGGAACAACTATTCTAAACTGGGATAGAAAATATGAAGGTAAGATGACTCTTAGAACAGCAATGGCACATTCAAGAAACATACCTGCATTAAAAGCATTCCAAGGAAACAAAAATAGTAATATTTTAAAATTTGTACAAAGTTTAGGACTTCATCCAGAAGTAAATGATGGAATCGTTCATGAAGCGCATTCAATTGGTGGATATACTGGTGAAAACCCTAAAGTAATGGCAGCTGCATATGCCGCATTTGGAAATGGTGGATATTATATAGAACCACATAGCTTTAGAAAAATAATTATAAATGAAACAAATGAAGTAATTGAACCAGAATACAAGAAAACACGTGTTATGAGCGAAGATACAGCATACATAATGACTAGTCTGCTTCAATCATCTGCACAATATGGGCTTGGTAATCAATATAGTATTGGTGGAGCACAATATGGTGCTAAAACAGGTACATCTAACTATGACTCTAATACAATTAAAAGATGGGGATTTGGCCCTGATGCAGTTAATGACTTATGGGTAAACGGTGTATCACCTGACTATGCAATATCAGTATGGTATGGATACAAAGAAAGAAACGAAGAAAATAAAAAATACACATCAACATCTTTTACAATTGCACATAGAAACATCTTTAACCTAGTTGCAAGAAATGTATTTAAAAAAGATAGCAAATGGGAAATGCCAAAAGGTGTTGTTGAAGTTGAAGTTGAAATGGGATCTAATCCAGCAGCACTTGCTAGTGAACATACACCAGAATCAAGTCGTGTAAAAGAATTATTTAGAGTTGGTACTGAACCTACTGAAATTTCAAGCAAATATGCGCAACTTCCAGATGTAACTGGTTTAAAAGGTGTAGTAAATGATTCAACCCTAACCCTTACATGGAATCCAGTAAATATCTCTAAAAATGATGATTCTGTTGGAGATTTAATTTACAAAGTATATAGTAATGATAATGACAATTTAGTATTTGTTGGAGATGCTAATACAAACAAATTTGAAATTAAAGTAGATAATAATACACCAGCAACTTATGTTGTTAAAACATCTTATTCAAATTACACTAATAATCAAAGTAAAGGTGCTAGTGTTACAGTACCATCACTTACAAAAGACAAACTATATATAACTTTAGTTAATACAATTAGTGAAGTTAAAGTTAATTCAAATGTAACACTATCAAATAATGATATAAAAGTTACTAATGAAGGAAATGATGTAACTAGCCAATCAACTATAAAAATATTAGTTGATGGAAAAGAAACATCAAAACTAGATACATCAAAGGCTGGTTCATTTACAATAACTTATAATGTAACTTACAAAAATATATCTAGCGTAAAAACAAAAACAATTAATGTTGTACAATAAAAAAGGAACTTAGTTCCTTTTTTTATATTTACATATATCTTTAAGTCCACATGTATCACACAATGGATTTTTACTTTTACAATAATATCTACCAAATAATAACATTTGATGATGTGTTCTATTAATTCTCTGTTTGGGTAAAAGATTAGTGAGTTTCTTTTCCACAGTAAATACATCATCATTTTCTTTTGCAAAACCTAATCTTTTTGCCACTCTATCAACATGAGTATCAACAGCTAAATATGGTTCATTATATAATGTTGATAATACTACATTTGTAGTTTTTCTACCAACACCACTAAGAGACTCTAAAAGATTTCTATCATTTGGAACATACCCTATATCTTTTAATTTAGAGGCTATATCAACAACATTTCTTGCCTTTTTTGTATATGTACCAATCGGTCTTATAATAGCCTCTAAATCAGCTATATCCGCGCCAGATAAGTCTTCTAATGTTTTATATTTATTAAATAAAATATTAGTTACTTTATTAACTCCTTTGTCTGTTGTTTGAGCAGATAACATAACAGCTATTAAAAATTCATAATCCTTGTTATATTTTAATTCTGGCTTTGGATTTGGTATTAGATTATCCAAATAATCTAGCACTTTATTCATCTTCAAGCCAATTATAGTCATACAATTCTTTCTTTTCCTCTTTTTTTATTTTATGATTATTTTTATCATGTTCTATATCACTTGATGTTTTAATACCTTTTTTGTTCCATTCAAATAGTATTTTATCAATATAATTAAGTTTAAATACACCATTAAATACAGCTTCTTTTAAAGCAGCAAGTATCAACTCTTTTGAATATCCTGTATCAATCCAGCTACCTATTATTTCATATTCCATTGGCGCTAAAGTACGACCAAATTCTGTTTCAAATGTTGTATATATATCTGTCTCATTATTCTTAGTATCTTTTTCTTCATTAATAACTAAATATAACAATTTATCATATAAATTATCTAAATCAACTATATCTTTTCTAATACCATCTATTTTCTTACTATTGATAGTTATTATATTATTCTTAATTAAACTATCTATATTAACCATAACATTAGTTAAATCAATTTTTAAGTCGCTACCTATTTTAGTAGGATTAAATTCTAAATCTTTTTCATTTAATAAATAAATTAATATTACAAGTTCTGATTCATTAATGTTTAAAGCTTTATAATTAGATAAAAGTAGTTTTGGAATTGAATATGATCCATTTATTATTAAATCCTTTATTTTATCCTTCATAATTCCTCCTTTATATACCTATTTAAACCCTTTTGCTTAACTACTAAAAGTGATTTTTTATTCATTTTTGATATTTCACTATTTACTCTTTTATTCGATAAAGATAAAAGTAATTCTTTATTATCATTAATGGCTTTTTCTAAAGAATCATCTAAAGTAAAATCTAAATATCCCATAAATCTAATTGCTCTTAAAATCCTAAGGGGATCTTCTTTTAATTTTATATCAGCATTTCCTATACTTTTTATAATTTTATGATTTATATCATCTACTCCATTCATTAGATCAATAATTTGCTTATTATAGTCCATACAAATAGTATTCATAGTGAAATCTCTTCTTTTTAAATCCAGTGGTAAAGAATCAGTAAACTCAACTATAGGATATCTTGTATCATCATATTTATCACATCTAAAAGTAGTTATTTCAAATGTATAATTATTCTTTTTTATTCTAAGTGATCCAAACTTTGAATTATCCATAACTACTTCGTACATTTCTTTTATTACATCTGGAGTTGCACTTGTTGTAATATCTATGTCGCTAGTTTGAAGACCTAATATAAAGTCTCTTACATATCCTCCAATTATATATGCATTAAAACCTTTACTTTCAATTTCTTTTAATATATTAAGTGCCTCTTCAAACATATTATCACCATCTATATCATAACATAAATTAAAGATTGTTTGTCATTTTTTTAAAATATTTACATGTTGCATTTACAAGTATTTATTATATCACAAAAAAAAGAGATACAATCTCTTTTTTATTAGTTCATAGCGTCTTTTAATTTAGAACCAGCTTTAACAGTAACAACATTTCTAGCTGCAACTGGAACAGTAGCTCCTGTTCTTGGGTTACGAGCTGTAGATGCTGCTTTATGTTTTTTAGTGAAAGTAAGGAAACCAGTTAATGTTACTTTTCCATCTTTCTTAAGTCCTTCTACAATTCCTTTTTCAAAAGCTTCAACTGCTCTTTTAGCATCTGCTTTTGTTAATCCAGTTTCTTCTGCGATATAGTTTACTAATTCTGTCATTTTTAAATAACCTCCTCATATTAAGCAACCTATCTTGCTTACATTTAAAGAATATCATGTTTGACTAACAAAATCAATACTTTTTGTGTATTTTTAGCCATTTTTATTAACTTTTAGAAAAATAAAAAAAGAAGTATATTTAATACTTCTTAATAGTCTATTTTACCCGGAGTTCTAGGGAATGGTATAACATCTCTAATATTATCAATTCCAGTTAAATACATGATTAAACGCTCAAATCCTAATCCAAATCCAGAATGATAGCATCCACCATAAAGTCTTAATTTAGTATACCAATCTAAATCATCTAGTGGAATATTCATTTCCTTCATTCTTTGAATGATTTTGTCATAGTCTTCCTCTCTTTGAGAGCCACCCATAAGTTCACCTGAACCAGGAACTTCTAGATCAACAGCAGCAACTGTCTCACCATCTTCATTAACTTTCATATAGAAAGCTTTAATATCTTTTGGCCATGTTGTTATAAATACTGGACAGTTATAATATTCAGTAATATATTTTTCATGTTCTTTAGCTATATCTTCACCATAAGCTGGTTCAAATTCCCATTTAACATCAGCTTTTTTTAATAAATCAATTGCTTCTTTATGAGTAATTCTTACAAATGATGAATTTAATACGTTATTTAATTTATCTATAAGTCCATTTTCAACAAATTTATCACATAATTCTAATTCATCTTTACATCTGTCCATTACATATTTTATTACATATTTTAAAAGTTCTTCTTCAATATTCATTAAGCCTTCTAAATCACAGAATGCGATTTCTGGCTCTATCATCCAAAATTCATTTGCATGTGTTTTAGTATTAGAATGTTCTGATCTAAATGTAGGACCAAATGTATATATTTTTTTAAATGCCATAGCAAATGCTTCACCATGAAGTTGTCCAGTTCCTGTTACATAAGTAAGTTCATTAAATATATCTTTAGAAAAATCAACAGTTTTATCTTCATTAAGTGGGAGATTATTCATATCAAGCGTAGTTATTTTAAACATTTGACCAGAGCCTTCACAATCATCTCCTGTAATTATTGGAGAGTTAAAATAAACATAATTATTCTCTTCAAAATAAGAATGAATTGCTAAAGCTGCTACACTACGTATTCTGAATACTGCTCTAAACAAATTTGTTCTAGGTCTAAGGTAAGCTTGTTCTCTTAAAAACTCTCTTGTATGTCTTTTAGGTTGCATAGGAAAATCATCAGTACAATCCCCTAAAACTTCAACACTATTTAATCCAATTTCAAAATCTTGCCCATTTCCTGCACTCGTTCTAACAATACCTTTTACTCTTAAAGCAGAACCTATTTTAATCTTAGTTATATCTTCAAAATTAGCATTAGCCTCATCATATACAATTTGAATACTTTTTTGACATGTACCATCATTAAACTCTATAAAACCAATTGTTTTTTGCTTACGATGATTTTTAACCCATCCTTCAAGGATAATTTCTTTATTCATAACTTCATCTAATTTTAAAAATAATTCTTTTACATCTAGTTTCATAAAAATGCCTCCTTATTAATTATAACGTAAAAACCTTAAAAATAAAAGCATTTTTAGTTATTGATAGTATTTATCTCATTAAAAATATTATTAAGCCTTATTAATACTTCACTTGCATCTTTTAGATTTTTAAATCTATTTTTAATTATTTCTATATCATTTTCTTTTTCATTAAAGCATTCATAATAAATATATTTTATTTTTGATATATTATTTTCTTTAAAAATTCCATTAATGGTTTGCTTTAATTTTTTATAATCATCTATTTGTTTTCTAGTCACTAATTCAGATATTCTATTGTTTTCTTTCAATTTATATTCTAAAGAAGTAAATGGTAGACTTATATTTTCAAGTATATCTAATTGATCATCAACTTGTAAACTACTATATTTATTTTTCTTTCCAATATTTAATCCTATTATAATATCTCCATCTGTAAGTAAAAAAGATGTATTTGTCTTTACAACTCTTCCTATATAATACTCACATTTGTTTTTTATTTTATCAACAAATTTATTACTCAATCTAAAAGTATTATTTTTAAGATCATTTAAGACCTTACTATCTACTTTAAAAATAGGAATTTTTCTTACCTCCATTATATTATCATCAATATTCCAATCATAAAAATCATAAAATTTTTCATTAAAATTTAAAATAATATCATATATATAGTTCATTCTCTCCTCCTGGCAAATATATTGATAGACTAATTAAAGAAATACCAAATAAAAAATAAAGACATTCGATTCTTCTAATTATAAAATTTACATAAAAAAAGAAATTATACCCAAGTGTTAAAATATTTAGGTAACTTATTATATATATTAAGCCAATAAGCGTCAGTGAATATCCAAATAAAAACAAAAGTAATTTACTTATCATTTAAATCACCTATTAAATTTTATTTATTTTATTTTAATTTTATTATATAATTAAATAGGTGATAATATGAATTTTATAAAATATATAGTACTAGCAATCATACAAGGCTTTACTGAGCCTATTCCAATTTCATCAAGTGGACATTTAATTATTTTTAAAAGTATTTTAAATAGTGGAGTTTTAAATGATTTAAATTTTGAAATTATATTAAACTTTGGTAGTTTAATTGCAATAGTTATTTATTTTTGGAAAGATATTAAAGAATTATTTAGTGATTTTTTTACATATGTTTTTAAAAAAGATAAAAAGGCTTATAAAAACTTTAAATATTGCCTACTTGTAATTGTAGGTACTATACCAGCAGGTATTATAGGATTACTTTTTAAAGATACAATCGAAGAATTATTAAACAGCGTTAAAGTTGTTGGTATTGCTCTTATAGTTACTTCTATTTTATTATATTTAATTAGAAATATTAAAGGAACTAAAAATGATGATGAAATTACTTATTTTGATGCATTAATTATAGGATTATTCCAAGCTGTTGCACTTCTACCTGGAATTAGTAGAAGTGGTTCTACTATTGTAGGAAGTATGTTTAGAGGATTAAAACGTGATGTAGCATTTAAATTTTCATTTATTTTATATATTCCAATAAGTTTAGCTACTATGTTACTTGGTGTTAAAGATTTAATGGATGCAAGTATTAGTATAAATATGTGGATAACTTACTTTATAGCTATGATTGTAAGTGGAATAGTTACATTTATTTCAACTAAATGGTTTAATAATATTATGAAGAGCGGAAAACTAATCTACTTTGTAATTTATTGTTTAATAGTTGGATCTTTAGTTATTATATTTCTATAAAAAAAAGAGTTATATTATAACTCTTTTTTCATATTCTCTCCAACGTATTTTGCAAGTCTAACCATTTGAGAACTATAACCAAATTCATTATCATACCAAGCCACTACTTTAACGAGTTGTGTATTATCTACCTCAACTATACTTGTTAAATTAGCATCTACTAAAGCCCCATATGTTGTTCCTATAATATCACTTGATACAACAGGATCATTAGTAATAGCTATAGTCTCACTTTGATTTATAAAAAATGCTTTATTAATTTCTTCAATAGATGTATGTTTTTCTAACTCTAAAGTTAAATCTACAACAGAGCCATCTGTTACAGGAACTCTTAAAGCTGTTCCATCAAGTTTTCCTTTTAAGTTAGGTAAAACTTCACCTATAGCACTTGCAGCACCAGTAGATGTTGGTACAATATTAGCTGCAGCTGCTCTACCACGACGAGCTAAAATTCCTTTTTTATGTGGAATATCAAGTGTTGCTTGATCATTAGTATAAGCATGAACTGTAGTCATATAACCTTTTTTTATTTTAAAATAATAATCCATTACTCTAAGTACTGGAGCTAAGCAGTTTGTTGTACATGATGCAGCTGATATAACTTCTTCAGTTCCATCAAGTGTTTTTTCATTAACATTATAAACAATTGTCTTTAAATCTCCTTTAGCAGGTGCTGATATAATAACTTTTTTAGCACCAGCTTTTATATGATAATAAGCTTTATCTTTATCAGTAAAGTGACCAGTACATTCAAATACTATATCAACATCTAAGTCCTTCCATGGAAGATTAGCAGGATCTGTCTCACTATATACTTTAACTCTTTTAGAATCAACGATTAAATCATTACCTTCAAATGATACATCCTCACCATATCTTCTATGTGATGTATCATATTTTAAGAGATATGCTAGTTGTTCTGCATCAGTTAAATCATTAATAGCAACTACATCAAATTCTGGATCCTTTTCCATAATTCTATATACTAGTCTACCTATACGACCAAAACCATTAATAGCAACTTTTATCATTTGTTTTTCTCCTTTTTATTCTTATTTTTCAAAACAACTTGCTCCAATAAATTCCCTTAAAACTGAATCTTGTGGTATATAATCACTTGGTATTGGTAAGAAGTTTCTTAAGAAATTAATTAATCTAATTGCTTCACTATACATAGGATCATTTTCATCTACAGAAAATAATAGTGGTTCTGCATAAGTTTTAAGTATTCCAAGTTCATATATTAAAGCAGAGTTTATTATAAAATCAGCATCATCTTGGAATGGGAAGATATGTTCTTCTTCTCCTTCTCTAATGTTACTCCACATATTAAGTGTTTGACTTGCTGTATAACTTCTATATTTATTATCTCTTACAATTCTTCTTAATTTTCTTGTATCACTTGTATGGATACGATTATGATTATCAATATTAAGTTGAGTAAGTGCATTAATATATACTTTAAATTTATTTTTTCTTTCAATTGAAATTGTCAAATCTTCATTTAATGCATGTAATCCCTCAATTATTACAATATCATTTTCACCTAATTTTAATGATTTGCCTCTATATTCTCTTTTACCTAGTAAGAAGTTATATTCAGGTAATTCTACTCTTTCGCCTTCAAATAATTTAGTTAAATGTTTATTAAATAAAGTTACATCAACTGCATTTAAAGATTCTGTATCTAACTCTCCATTAGGTTTTACTGGAGTTTTTGTTCTATCCACAAAATAATCATCTATTGATATTTGATGTGTTTTAATACCCTTACTTTCTAGATATGTTTGAAGTTTTTTACTAGTTGTAGTTTTACCTGCAGAAGATGGTCCAGCAATTAAAACTAGTTTTATACTCTTATTATTTTGAGCAATTTTTTCAGCTATGCTTGAAAGTTGATTGTTATAATATGTTTCAGCAAGTCTAATTAAATCATTGTATTTACCATCTGATACTATTTGATTTAAATCAGCTGCATTTTTTATACCTATTTTCTCTCCCCATCTAGAATAATTTAAAAAACTATTAAATAACATTTCATGATGTTTATAATCAAGTGTACATTCTGGATTATATGTGTCAGGGTAACTAAGTACAAAACCATTGTCTTTAATATAAGTTAATTTAAAATCATCAATTTGTCCTGTAGAATAAGCAAGTTCACTATAAAAATAATCATATGTTTTATTAATTCTATATAAATTAACATAAGTATTGCTTATATATTTAAGAACTTTTGCTTTATCAACTTGTTTTTTCTGTTTAAAGTATTTTATAGCATCAAATCTAGATACACTAAGTTTATTTATAATATAATTTTGTTTACATATCTCTTTCATTTTTTCTTCAATTTTTTTAACATCAGGTTTATCTATTTCTTTTCCCTTTATTTCACAATAATAACCTTTATCAATTGAAAAATCAATTACAACATCAACATTCTCACCATATAATTCTTTTACAGCAACTACCAACATAAATTGTGTAGTTCTACCATATGCAGCATTACCAAGTGTTGATGATTTGTCAAAAAAATCTACTGTACAGCTTCTAGTTAATTCTTCAGTAAGTTCAGTAATATCATTATCAACCATACCAATTAATATTGGATAATTATAGTGATTTTGAAACTTCTCACTAATCTCTTTTAGTGTTACTCCAGCTTCAAATTGATATTCTTCAATATCCTTATAATTTACTTTTATCATCCTTGCCATAATAATCCCCTCGTATTCTATATTTATTTTATCAAAAATATAATAATTTGTCACATCTTTTATTGAATATTTTAAATATTTAAAAACATTATATTTACTAGAGGTGAAAAAAATGAATATAGTACCTACAATAATTGAAAGAAGCAATAATGGTGAGAAAGTATACGATATATATTCAAGGCTTTTAAAAGATAGGATAATTATGTTATCTGGTGAAATTAATGATACTAATTCAAATATAATTGTATCTGAACTTTTATATTTAGATTCTATCAATAATGATGATATATCTATTTATATTAATTCACCTGGTGGAAGTGTTACTGCTGGTATGGCTATATATGATACTATGAATTTTATCAAATCAGATGTATCTACTATTTGTATTGGAATGGCAGCTAGTATGGCAGCTTTTCTACTCAGCAGCGGTAAAAAAGGAAAAAGATACTGTCTACCTAATAGTGAAGTTATGATACATCAACCTCTTGGAGGTGCTGAGGGACAAGCAACAGAAATAAAAATAGCTGCTGAGAGAATTTTAAAGTTAAAAGATAAATTAAACAAACTATTATCCAACAATACTAATCAAAATATAAAAAAAGTATCCGAAGATACTGAAAGAGATTATTTTTTAAATGCTGAGGAAGCTTTAAATTATGGAATTGTTGATGAAGTATTAAAAAAAGAATCAAAATGATTCTTTTTTTATATTTAATTATCATCTATCCTAATCCATAGATCCGTAGAATATTTAGTTATATTCTTTGTATTAATACTAATTCCTTTTTTATCAGATAGTATCACTCCAATTGGATAATAAAAATTAGAACCATTACTACCATCTACTAATACATTATTAGAACTAGATAGTGCAAGACCATACCAACCATCTATTGAATGATCAATATGAATTGCCTTATATCCAGTTACTTTTTCATTTGACTCTATAGGATTAGATGTTTGAATCCATCTATTATATCCAGGTATATCAGAATACTCTAGTAAAAACTCATAAGCACCATTCTTATTTTTATATTTTGATAAATCAAATAGAACACTTTGTTTATAACTAGATTCATATCCACCATCAGTTAGTATTTGTGCAAGTGCATCCCAATATATTTCACCTTCCATGTTATTATGATGAAATAATCTTAACCATTTAGCATTATCAAAATATTTTACTGGAACATATATATTGCCAGACTTCATAACCTCTTTATCAGTATAAGAATCAATTATTATTCCATAATCTGTTTCATATTCATCGGAATTTTTTATAATATGATAGTTAATATTATCTGATGAAACATATGTCTTATGATCAAATACGTTAATATCTTTATCATGAACAATATTTATAGCGTCAATATTATATGTACGCTCTAAATTTACTATAACACACGCATCTTCATCTAGCGATAATTTAGTATCATTATCATTATCTACTAAATCCATTAATTTTATAGTATCTATCCCTTTAATATTTGATGAAACTGGTTTATGATAAGCTTTATTATCACCGTCTACAAATACCTTTATATCACTCCATATAGGCCCATTATTTGATGTTTTTAAAACACAGTCTTTAACATATTGCACTCTATTTAAATCACTATTTTTTTTGATTTTACTAACAAATGCAGGAGTAATTATTCCTGTTGAAGTATTATTGTTCTCTTGTATTTTTATATTATATATTATTCTATTATTAATAATTTTTTTAACGTAGTTTTTTCCTTTAATATAAGTTGCATGCGCAATTATATTTTCCTCTTTAAACGACTTATCCAAACTAATATCGATTTCATTATTATTGTAATTTGTATTTCCAATTTTTAAATATATTACTTCTCCTCTATTTAAAAATATTTCAAATGATATAGTGGAACCATTAGCACTTCCTTTTGGGCTTTTTATAGTAAAACTATAATATCCTTTTGATCGTGCCATAAATTCTGATACTTCGCCAGATAATGTTATATCATCATATAAATTAGCAACATCATTTACTTTATTTACATCTTTTAAAACACCTTGTTTTAACTTATCAAGTATATTTTTTCTTGAGTTAAACATATTTAATATAGCAACCATCAATATGATAAAAATTATAAAAATAGTGTATATAAATCCTGTAATAGCAAAACCTTTATTATTCATTATATACACCTCTACTCTCTAATTTATTTTACCATTTTATTGTTTTTTTGAAAAGTTTAACTTAAATGGTTTAAAAATTCATCTTCACTCCATATTGTAATACCTAATTCTTTTGCTTTATCATATTTACTTCCAGGATTTTCTCCTACTATTACAACAGATGTTTTTTTTGTAACAGAACTTGTTACTTTTCCACCTTTAGCTTCAATTAATTCACTTGCATCATTTCTACCCATTTGAGTAAGCGTTCCAGTTAATACAAATGTTTTATTTAAAAAATCAGCATTCTCTTCAATAGTTGTACCTAAATATTCCATATTCATACCAATATTTTTTAACTCTTCAATGATTTTTAAATTATCTTCATTTTTAAAATAATCATATATTGAATTTGCAATAATAAGACCTATATCATTTATAGATGCTATCTCATCAATACTAGAATTAATTATATTATCTATATTTTTAAAGTGACTAGCTATTATCTTAGCTGTTTTTTTACCTACATGTCTAATACCTAGTGCGAATAATAATTGTTCTAGTGAATTATTTTTACTCTTTTCAATAGAATCAAGTAGGTTATTAATGCTTTTAGAGCCAAAGCCTTCTAACTCCATCAATTCCTGTTTTTTATTATATAACTTATAAAAATCTGGAATTGTTTTTAAATATCCCATATTAAAGAAGTCTTCTACAATTTCATCTCCAAAGCCTTCTATATTCATAGTATCTCTTGATGCAAAGTGGATTAGGCCTTCAATCTTTCTTGCATCACAATTACTATTTGGACAAAAATAATTAGCTTCTCCTTCTTTTTTTACTAAGTTAGTCCCACATATAGGACAATTTTCAATCATTTTAAATGGCACTTCTTCTCCATTTCTTCTTTCTTTTATAACTCTAACAATCTCAGGTATAACATCTCCTGCTTTATGAATAACTACAGTATCATTAATCATTATTTCTTTTTCTTTTATATAGTCTTCATTATGAAGAGTTACACTACTTATAACAGATCCTGCAACATGTACTGGGTTTAAATCAGCACGTGGAGTAATTTTACCAGTTCTACCTACACAAAATTCTATATCTGTTAGTTTAGTTAATACTTCCTCAGCTGGGAATTTATAAGCAATTGCCCATTTAGGTGTACGCGCTGTAAAACCTAATTTTTCTTGATCTGATAAATTATCTACTTTAATTACAATACCATCTATTTCATAAGGTAGATTAGGACGTTCCTTTGTCCAATACTCTATATAGTCAATTACTTCATCAATATTATTACATACTTTTATACTTGAATTTACATTGAATCCTAAACTCTTCATAAATTCTAATGCTTCATGATGATACTTTATGTTATATTTATTACTTTCAGGCAAGTGATAAATAAATGTTGATAAATTTCTTTTAGCTGCTATACTGCTATCTAATTGTCTAACAGATCCTGCTGCTGCATTTCTAGGGTTTGCAAATAATGCCTCATTATTATTTTTTCTTTCTTCATTTAATTTTAAGAAAGATTTCTTAGGCATATATATTTCTCCTCTAACTTCAATTTCATCTTT
>JAFUZI010000084.1 GCA_017476705.1 Bacilli bacterium | reverse complement strand
TGATTATGATTTAGAAATTGATAAAGACTATGATTATAAAAAAGGTGGTCATGGTCATAAAGTATTAAAAAAGGATTTTTAAATCCTTTTTATTTTTGTTTGAGGTTGTAAAAAAGGAATATAAATGATATCATATATAATAGGTATGTGCATGAAAGATGCATACTGTTAGGAGATGATGTCATGTCAATTACATTTGCAGATTTATTATCAATGGCAAGAAAAATTGTAGATATATCATTAGTTTGGTTTATCTTTTACTATATATTAAAAAATATTAAAAATAATGTTAAGCTTTCTTTAATTTTTAAGGGTGTAGCTTTTGTAATTATATTAAAGATTATTAGTGATTGGTTAGGTTTTATTACTGTAGGATATTTACTAGATTATATTATTCAATGGGGACCAGTTGCGTTAATTATTATATTTCAACCTGAGATTAGAACTATTCTTGAACAATTAGGTAGAAGTAAGCTTTTAGGAAGACATAAGGTTCTTACTGTTGATGAGAGAGAAAGATTAGTTTATGAGATGATTAATGCAATTGATTATTTAAGAAAAGAAAGAATTGGGGCATTAATTGTAATTGAAAGAGATATTAGTTTAGGTAATTATATTGATAAAGCTAAAAAGTTATATGCAGATTTATCAAGTGACTTATTGATTGCGATTTTCTATGAAGGTAATCCATTACATGATGGTGGTGTTATTATTCAAGGTGATAGAATTACTTGTGCCGGAGCTGTTTTCCCAACAAGTAATAGTTCTAAGTTAAATCGAAGATTAGGTACACGTCATAGAGCTGCTTTAGGTTTAGCTGAAGAAACTGATGCTATATGTATTGTTGTTTCTGAAGAAACTGGAAGAGTCTCAATTGCTTTAAAGGGTGAGATGCTTTATAATTTAACTCTTGATGATGTTCGTATGCTATTGATTGATGAGTTAAAACCTAAACAAGAAGCAGATTATGAAGAAGAAGTAGGTGAGGATGAAATATATGAAGAAGATAGGTAAGATAATATATGGATTTTTTCACTATTTAGGAAAGTTTTTAGATAAGTGGGTTATTATTCCTCTTACAAAGTTAATCTTGAAACTAATGGATTTAGGTAAATACATTGCGAAGAGATTTGATAGTATAGCAGGAAAGAAATCAACTTTATTAGTAGTTAGTTTATTATTAGCTTTTGGAGTTTTTATTGTTATTGATCAGGAGTCTAATATTATGATTGATCAATATGCTGAGATTCTTTATAATCAACCAGTTACTGCGGTTTATAATGAAGAATCTTATGTTGTTGAAGGATTACCAAAAGATGTTGATATTACATTAATTGGTCAAAGAAGACATATCTTCTTGGCTAAACAAGCTCCATCTAAGGGAGTTAGTGTTGATTTAACTGGATTAAAACCAGGGAATCATAAAGTTACTTTAAAGTATACTCAAAGATTGAAATCACTTGATTATAAGTTAGATCCTTCTCAAGTAACTGTTACTATTTATGAGAAAGTAAGTGAAACAAGATCTTTAACTTATGATATATTACACCAAGAAAATTTAGATACTAAGTTATATATAAGTAATGTTGCTATTGACCGTAATGATGTTATTATTAAGGGTGCTCAATACAAATTAGATAAGGTTGCTAGTGTTAAGGCATTATTAGATGTTAATAGTATTCCTAATCCTGGAGCAGGAGATATCACTGTAAAAGATATTCCACTTGTTGCTTATGATAATGATGGAAAAATAGTTGATGTTGAGATTGTTCCAAAAACGGTAGCAGCCAATGTAACTATTACATCACCAAGTAAAGAAATCCCAATTAAGGTTGTTCCAAAAGGTGAATTAGCATTTGGAAAATCTATAAAATCTATGGATGCTAACTTAACTAAGATTACTGTTTATGGTGAACAAGCTGCAATAGATGCAATAGATCAGTTAGAAGTTGAAATTGATGTTAAGGGTCTTGAAAGTAATAAGGAATATAATGTAACATTAAAGAAACCTAAAGGAATTACTGAATTAAGTTCTAAGACATTAAATGTAAAAGTTATAATTGATAATAGTGCAAGTAAGGAATTTGAAAATATATCTGTGTCTGCTGAAAATATAGGAGCAGGATTAAAAGTACAAGCACTTGATACTGCTTCTCGTGCGGTAACTGTTGTAGTTCAAGGTAGTGATGATGCTATTAAAAATATTCAAGCATCTGATATCAAAGCATATGTTGATTTGAAAGACTTAGGCGTTGGTGAATATGACGTTGAAGTTAAAGTTACTGGAAATGACTTGAAGTTATCATATTCTTCAAAGACAAAGAAGATTAAGGTAAAAATTAGTGCAGTTTCATAAAAGAAAGCATTTAGCTTTCTTTTTTTTGTTCTTTTTTTATTTTTTTTTCATATCTTTTAATAGATGAGGTGGATTATGAAAAAAATAATAGTTGTGTTTATCATATGTTTTATACTTACTGGTTGTGTAAATATAAACAAGAGTAGTTTTATTTCTTCTTTATCAAAAAAGATTAAGAATGGCAGTGGTTATAAACTAGATGGTATACTTACTGTTCATAATAATGATGATGTATATAAATATAAAGTTAAAGTTTTATATAAAAAGGATGATAATTATAAAGTTACATTAACTAATACTAGTAATGATCATACGCAGATAATTTTAAAAAATGATGATGGTGTTTATGTATTAACTCCAGCACTAAATAAAAGCTTTAAATTTCAAAGTGAATGGCCTTATAATAATTCACAGATTTATTTATTAGATACTGTTTTAAGAGATATTAAAGCTGATAAAGATTGGAAATTTAAAAAAGTAAATGGTAGATATTTTATTGATAGTAAAGTTAATTATCCTAATAATAGTAGGCTTGTTAAACAAAGATTTGTATTTAATAATAGTTTTAAACCTTTAAAAGCAACTGTTTATGATGATAATGATGTAGATTGTATGAGTATGATTTTTAATAAAGTTGATTATAATCCTAAGTTTGATAAAAATGATTTTAATTTAGATTCTGTAGTTAAGAAAAATGAAGATACTGAAAAAACTACTGGAAATTTAGATGATATTATTTATCCAATGTTTTTACCGAATGGTACTAAATTAGTAGATGAGGAAAAGATTGATAAGAGTAATGGTCAAAGGGTAATTATGAGTTATGATGGTGAAAAATCTTTCTTGCTTGTAGAAGAAACGGCTGAAGTATTTAATGATTTTACTGTTGTGCCAACTTCTGGTGAGCCATTTATGTTGATGGATACTTTTGGAGTTATGACTGATAATTCAATATCTTGGACTAGTGGTGGAGTTGACTATTATATTGTTAGTGATGTTATGAGTGGTGAAGAACTTGTTGAAATAGCTCAATCTATTACTGGAGTAATTGCGATAAAATAACTATTTTGTTTTACTTATCTCTTTATAACGTGGTATAATCATTTTAGGTGATTTTTATGGCAAACAAAAAAAGAATAAAAAAGAATAAAGAAAAAAACGTTGAAAAAAACATATTAATAGAAGATGATTCTTTTTTAGGAGATGTTTGGGGAAAACTATTTGTAGTGTTAGGAGTTATTTCATTCTTCTGTTGTTTCTATTTATTAACTATATTTTTAACTGATAAAGATACTGATAAAAAAGATGAAAAGGCTGAAGAAGTTGTAATTAGTGAAGATAAAACTATTGTTGGTAGAGCTTTAAATATGAGTGATGGAGAATATTATGTTATTTTCTATGATGAGAGTAATGAAGATGTTAAATCTGTATATGAGACATTAGTTGAAGATTATAAAGGACGAGGAAATAAAATATATACAGTTAATATGGGTAATTCATTTAATAAGAAATATGCTACTAGTGAAGAGTCAAATAAAAATGTAGAGACTTCTGCTGATTTTAAAATTAATGGTCCTACTCTAATAAAAGTAGTTGATCATAAGGTTACTAGTTACTTAGAAGGGGAAGCTAGTATAACTGAAGAATTAAAATAAAAGACATTTAATTGTCTTTTTATTTGTACTAAAAAACTATTTTATATGATAAACTATTATATAGTTGGGAGAGGAAATTATGAAGAAGAAAAAGCATAATAAAAAAAAGAAGGCCTCTTTTTTAAAAAGAATTAAAAATAATATTGGAAAATCTTTTTCTTTTGTATCTAATAATTATTTAGAAAATGAAGATAGTGATTTTTCAATATCTGAAGTTATTGTGGTTATAATCATTGCGATATCGTTTGGTATATTTATAGGGTATGTTATTACTTATAGTAAGTATCAGGTTGGATCAGATGCTAAGGTTGCAGAGATTGTTAGTACCTATGATAATATTATTAAAGATTATTATGATAAAGTTGATAGAAATGATTTAGCTGATGCAGCTATTAAAGGGATGATTAATTCTTTAAATGATCCATATTCTAATTTTATTGATAGTGATGTTGCGGATGCTTTTAATGAAACTATTGATGGTGAATTTGTAGGAATAGGTGTTAGTATTCAATATGATATGGAAAAAGAATATAATAAAGTTATTGATTATTTAAATGATTCACCATCTAAAAAGGTAGGAATTGAAATAGGAGATTATATTATTAAAGTAAATGGTGAGGATGTTAAAGGGTTATATGGTGATAATATAACTAAAAAAGTTAAGGGTAAAATTGGTACTAAAGTTAAGATAACAGTCTTAAGAGGTGATAAGGAATTAGATTATGTGATTACAAGAGGTAATATAGAGATTGATAGTGTAACTTCTAAAATTGCTGATGAAGATAGTAAGATTGGTTATATTAGTATCTCATCTTTTGCGGCTAATACTTATAAACAGTTTTCAAGTAAACTTTTAAAATTAGAGAAAAAAGGAATAAATAGTTTAATAATTGATGTAAGGGATAATCCGGGAGGACATTTAAATAAAACTAGAGATATTTTAAGTTTATTCTTTAATAAAAAAACAGTTTTATATCAAATAGAAAATAAAGGAAAAGTAAAAAAAATATATTCAACATCTGATGAGGTAAGAAGTTATCCAGTTGTAATTCTTATGAATAAAGGTAGTGCTTCTGCTTCTGAGATATTAGCTACTTGTTTTAAAGATAATTATAAGAAAGTAAAATTAGTTGGTTTAACTTCTTATGGTAAAGGTACTGTTCAGAATTCTCAATCTTTAAGTACTGGAAGTAGTATTAAATATACTACTGAAAAGTGGTTAACTTCTAAAGGAAAATGGTTAAATGAAAAGGGATTAAAACCTGATTTAGAAGTTTCTTTAAATGATGAGTTTTATTCAGATCCTAAATTTGAAAATGATAATCAAATACATGAAGCTATTAAATTATTAAAAGAGTCTAATTTTGAATAGACTCTTTTTTTATACAATTTACTATGAGTTGTTTATTTTTGTTTTTAGAACAAGTAGTAAGAACTAGTTGATCTTCAAATTCTTTATTTATATTTATGTAGCCATTTTTATTTTCTTCAAATATATCTTTAACTATATAAGTATATGTTTTATTATTATAGATAAACTTTATAGAATCATTTATTTCTAGTTTGTCTAAATTATTAAAATAAGCTATTTTACCAGTACCAGAATGGGCAGCTATAAAGACTATACTATTAGAATTATTAGGAAATATTGAATTTTCTAATATAGTTACATGTTTTTCAATATTATTCTCATTACTATTAATATTATAAAGATATTCATTTAATTTAATTTTATTTATTATGAGTTTGGCAATAGGTTTTTCCTTATTAGATACTATTAAATTATTGAATTGAATATCTTTATTATTAACTTTTATTATTGATAATGGAAAGAGAAATAGTATTGTGATTAAAAGTACTAGATATATTTTTTTTAACATAACGCAAGTATTATCTTTATTAGAAATAATAATAATATATTATTATTAGTGTAGGTATCTGGTACTTTTATTCTATAGTCTTTTAATTCAATATATTCTTCTTCTGTATCATTGACAAGAATTTGAAATGGATCGTTTATTTGATATCCATCAGTTGTATTTAGTTGAACTATTTCATATTCTCCATATGGTAAAATAGTTTCTATTATACCTTCTTCATTAGTCGTTAATTCTTTTACTAGTTCGTGTTTATTATTAAATATTCTAAATGTTATGTTACTTTCATTTAATAGATTATTAGTTTCTCCATATTTTTTTTGTATTATTATTTTCTTTTCAATTATTTTATTAGGAATTGCTAATTCTATTATTGGATTATTTGGAGTAATATCTATTTGATATATTTTTTCATTTAAAGTATAACCGACTCCTGGTTTAATTTCTATTATATAATAGGTATTAAATCCTAAATTATCTATCTTATGTATTGTATTAGGTGTGAACTCTTGAATTAGATTTTTATTATTATCTAATAATTGAAAAACAGAGTTATTTAGTTCTCCTTCACCACTAGGAGTAGTAGTATTAGTATCTTCATCTATTTTTTTAACAGTAAGTGATGTCTTTTTAACATTTACTTTTAATTCAACTATTTCTTTTTCAAAGTCACCTGTCTGTAGTTGAGTTTGTGTATTTTCTCCTGTAAAGAATATATAAGGGCTATTGTAGTAATTATCTTTTTTTGTAAATTTGAAGTTATATTCTTTTTCTTTTAGAGGTATGCTTGTTAGAGAAGTATCAGTTATTTGTAGTTCATTATAATTATTTTGAATATATTTAAAGTTTCCAGTTAGTGATAATGATTCATCTTCTACTAAGTTGTATTCTTTTTCTATATTAAAAGAATTTTCATATTCATAGATTAAATTATTAATTTCTTGTATCTCATTTTCGTAAGCATTAATTCTATTACCATTTAATGAATCAGTAAAATAAAAATCGGCATTTGGTTCACTAACTCTCCAAATCATTAGTTGTGTTATTGCATACCATTTTACATCTGTATGATCTTTATAATTATAACCAAAATGAGCTATTTTAGTTATTCTTTTCATTTGGTCTACTGATAAGATTGGTGGCTTTTCTATTTCTGTATATAATACATTTGTGTTAAAAAAGGCAAATGGGTCAACACAGTAAGAGAAAATATTTTTATAATATCTTCTGAAAAACCTGGCTTTTTGATAATACGTGGTACGCGTTTTAGGATCATATCTATTCATATAGATTCCATCAATATATTCTGCCTCATAGAAATTGGCTGTTTCAATTGCTTTTACTTTAGGTATAAAGACTGTGAAAACTAATATAATTATTATTAAGAAAAATTTTAATTTTTTTATAATTATCCCTCCTTTTTTTCTTAACGGGGTTAATAATATCAAGTAATAATTTTTTTTACAAATGGAGGTTTTCATGAAAGGAGGGTACTTTTATTTGAAATTTTTAAAAATACTTAGTGAATTTTTAAATTTGAAATAAATATATTTAATAATTAATAAAATTAGTAAATATGATATAATATTAGCGAGGTGATTTGATGACAGATATAGAAATATCAAGAAACAGTAAAAAACTGCCTATAAAAGATATAGCTAAAGGTATTGGAATTAGTGATGACGAGTTAATATTATATGGTGATTATAAAGCTAAGATTAAGTGTTCTAATATGAATCCTAAAGGAAAACTAGTATTAGTAACTGCTATTAGTCCTACACCATTTGGAGAAGGAAAAACAACAGTTAGTATTGGGTTAGCTGATGCTTTAAAAGGAATGGGTAAGAAAGCTATGTTGGCTCTTAGAGAACCATCTATGGGACCTGTTTTTGGAATGAAAGGTGGAGCTACTGGTGGAGGATATAGTCAAGTTGTTCCTATGGAAGATATTAATCTTCACTTTACTGGTGATATGCATGCGATAACTTCTGCAAATAATCTTATTAGTGCTGCTATTGATAATCATATTTATTTTGGTAATAGTTTAGATATTCAGGAAGTAACTTTTAATCGTTGTTTAGATGTAAATGATAGATCTTTAAGAGATGTAGTTGCGGGTGGAAGACATGATTATTTTTCTATTAGTTCTGCGTCTGAAATAATGGCTTTATTTTGTTTAGCTACTGATTTGGATGATTTAAAGAATAGATTAGGAAATATTGTTGTTGGTTTAAATAGTAAAAAGGAATATGTTTATGTAAGAGACTTAAAGGTAGAAGGATCTTTAGTTGCTTTATTAAAAGATGCGATACTACCTAATTTAGTACAAACATTAGAGAATACTCCGGCTATTATCCATGGGGGTCCATTTGCCAATATAGCTCATGGTTGTAACAGTATTATAGGAACAAAAACTGCTTTAAGTTATGCCGATTATGTTATTACAGAAGCTGGATTTGGAGCTGATTTAGGTGCTGAGAAATTTTTGGATATTAAATGCCGTGTTGGTAATTTAGTACCTGATGCGATTGTTCTTGTTTCAACAATAAAAGCGTTAAAATATCATGGTGGAGTAGAAAAAAGTAAGATATTTGATAGAAATGATGAAGCTTTAGCTTCTGGATTTGCTAATCTTGATAGACACTATGATAATCTAGCAAAGTACGGTGTAGATGTTGTAGTATGTCTTAATAAGTATAATACTGATTCAGATGAAGAAATTGAAATGGTTAAAAAACATTGTGAAGAAAAAGGATTTAAATTTGCTCTTTCAACTGCTTATGTAGATGGTGGTAAAGGTGCAGAAGATCTTGCTTCTAAAGTATTAGAATGTAAGTGTAATAATTTTACTTATCTATATGATTTGAATGATAGTATCGTATCTAAAATCAATAAAATATGTATGAGTATTTATGGAGCTAGTGATGTTGTCTATACACCAGAGATGATGGATAAAATTAAAATCCTAGAGAAGAATGGTGTTTCTAATGTTCCAATTTGTGTTGCTAAAACACAATATTCTTTCTCTGATGATGCTAAAAAGCTTGGAGCTCCTGTTGACTTTACTGTTACTGTTAAAGATATTAGATGGTATTCTGGTGCTGGATTTATAACAGTGTTACTAGGTAATATTATGACAATGCCTGGTTTATCTAGAAAACCTAATTATGAACTAATCGATGTTGTTGACGGTGAAATAATAAATTTAAGTTAAAAAAAGAAGCAATTTAATTTGAAGTAGTCAATAAAAAGTAGACACAAAAAGAATATTAATTGAACCCTAATTGAGTTCTATACTCAATTGGGGTTTTATATTTTAATGCATAACTTGGTCTATAATTATTATTATCCCAAACTATATCGTTAATAAAATCTTGAACTGTGTTATAATTATTTATGTCAAAATCAATATACATTTCTTTCTTAATCCAGCCGTTTTTGGATTCGATTACTGGATTATCTGTTGGTGTACCAGCTCTAGACATAGATCTGGTGACATTGTAAGAATCAAATATATTGTTAAATGACACTGAGGAATATACTGACCCTTGATCTGTGTGAACAATAGTTTTTAGGTCTTTATATCCTCTTTTTATTTTGTTTTCTAACATATTGTTTACTGCTTCTTTATGATTAATTATTCCATTACCATTTAGCGAATCTCTTACATCTGAACCAACAATTTCATTGTTGAATACATCTAAGTAAAACGTCCAATCATATTTTTTCTTTTTAAAATAAAATGATGTTGTGTCAGAAACAATTTTTTCAAATGGTCTAGATGTATTCCAATTATATCCTATTATATTTTCATATTTAACTGATTCTTCTCCTGCTTTTTTATATTTATAATGTTTAGCTTTAGATTTAATTTTTAATATTTTACATACTTTATGTACTAAGTTTGGTGAAACTACCCATCCAGTTTCTTCTATTATTCTTTTCCATATTCTATGGTATCCATAACTTGGTTTTCTTTTATGAATATCTTTAATTAATTCTCCTAAATCTTTTCTATTTAATTCATAACGGTTTAATATATTTTTATTTTTAAACCATTTATAATATCCAGACCTAGATACTTTCATTATTAAACATAAGGACTTAACATTATAATCTTTGCTTAAAAGTTCTATTATTTCATATTTGATTTGAGTTACTTCATGAATTTTACAATCATACCATCTCCTTTCATTAGGTATCCTTTTTTTAATAATTCATTCTCGATTCTTATTTTG
>JAFUZI010000083.1 GCA_017476705.1 Bacilli bacterium | reverse complement strand
GCTGCTGCATTTCTAGGGTTTGCAAATAATGCCTCATTATTATTTTTTCTTTCTTCATTTAATTTTAAGAAAGATTTCTTAGGCATATATATTTCTCCTCTAACTTCAATTTCATCTTTAAAATCAATTGTTAAAGGAATATTTTTAATAGTTTCAACATTATGTGTAATATCTTCTCCAACTACACCATTACCTCTAGTTGCACCTCTAACTAATCTACCATCTTTGTATAATAAAGATACAGATAGGCCATCTATTTTTAGTTCACATACATAATTAGGATTTGATATAGTTTTCTTAACTCTTTCATCAAATTCTCTAACTTCATCTTCATTAAATATATCACCTAAAGACATCATAGGAACAGAATGCTCTACTTTAGAAAACTCATCTATTACTTTACCACCTACTCTTTTAGTTGGTGAATTAGATAGTATTAACTCAGGATATTTTTTTTCTAAGTTTTCTAATTCTCTATATAAATCATCATACTCTTGATCTGTTATAGTAGGCATATCAAGTTCATAATAGTTTTTACTTGCTTCATTTAAGATATTTACTAACTCTTCGATTCTTTTATTTATCACTATAATCACCATTAATATTATACCATGAAGTATTAAAAAAAAGTAGATATAATCTACTATAAGAATGTTCCATATTCATCTATATATTTATATAACTGAATTGAAAGTATAACTCCAAATGGGTTAAATGTTAAAACATTTATTACAAATAAGATTGCATATAAAATATCTAAATCATGAAATGAATTAATAGTACTTCTTTTAACTAAAATTAAAACAATTAAAATCGATTCTATTAAAAGCGCAAAATCTATCTGCATTATTCTATCTATTGACTCAGGTTTCAATATATAATCAAGCGATAAAGCAAGAATAGTAGTAAATAACATAATAATTAATAATAAAACTGTTTTATCATGCTTTGATTCTTTCACTTCATATTTACAAAACATATTCATTATATAATTAATTACAAAAAGTATAATTATAAATATAAATGTCTTTGGAAAGAAATAATCAGTACTATAATTTTGGCTTTTAAAATAATGTATAATACCATCTGAAGTAAAATATGTAACTATAGAAAATATAATGGATGTAACAATATTATAAATAATACTAGTTTTTATCTTTTTCGTATATCTAAATAAATTTAGACAAGGTGTTGTTAAAACGAAAAAGTATGGATATATTATATCTGCTGTATAATGACCATAATTAAATAATCCGCTATTTAAAAAAATCATATAATATATAAAGCTTACTATAAAACATATTATTGTAGTTATATTTAACAATGTACTTGATAACCTCTTCATTCTATCACCATATTAATTATACAAAAAAACTTCCTTATTTGGAAGTGATTTTTATTTGGCTGTCCCAGTTAGATTCGAACTAACGAAATATCTGATTCAGAGTCAGAGGCCTTACCGCTTGGCTATGGGACAATAAAAGATAAGTATTTCTACTTATTTTTATTTAATGCATTGAATGTTAGCCAGAATACTATAAGTCCTCCAAAGAATAAACATATCCAAAGTAGTGCATTATCACTGTGTTCAAGTATAAATCCTTTAAAGTTTTCTGGAATATCTTGTATACCTTTTAAAATGTTTTCCATTAATTACACCTTCCTAATAGACTTATGTCCTTTAATCATTTTCTTTATACCAATAGGATGTGGGAATGCAATTGTAACAATAGACTTATCCATAGAAACAATTATACCTATTCCATAAGTATCGTGTTCTACTTTATCTCCTACTACATAATCTATTGTATCACTAATCATAGATGTTTTGTCAAATTTTTCCTCTACTTTACTGTCAACATTTAAGCAGTTTTGATCAATCTCATTAATAAATCTACTTGGCATGTTATAAGAAGTCTCACCAAATATCATTCTTTTTTTAGCATTTACTAAATATAAATTTTTCTTAGCACGTGTTATAGCAACATAACAAAGTCTTCTTTCTTCTTCTAAGTCTTCCCTTAAATCCATAGAATTTTTATGAGGGAAAATACCTTCTTCCATACCAATTAAAAAGACATTTTCAAATTCTAATCCTTTAGCTGAATGAATAGTCATAAGTGTAACTACATTGTCATTATTCTTATGTTCTTCCATATCAGATACAAGTGTGATTTGCTCTAAAAACTCACCTAAAGAAATTATTCCATTTGCTTCTTCAAAACTTCTTGTAATTGACTTAAATTCTTCTAAGTTCTCTAACCTAATATCTGCTTCTATTGAATTTTCTTTGACAAGTTCATCTTTCATACCAGACTTATCAAGTACCAAATCAACTAATTCTGTTAAAGATAAGTTCTCTTGTTTTTCTTTTAATTCATTAATTAAATTTTTAAAAATTAATTCTTTTCCACTATCTATAGAATTAAACATAGATGTTTTATTAGTTAATGCCTTAATTGATAAGTTTTCAATAGTTTTAAGTCCTATTCCTCTTTTTGGTGTATTTATAATTCTTATAAGTGATGTATCATCGTCATTATTATAAATAAGCTTTAAATAACTAATTAAATCTTTAATTTCACGTCTATTATAAAAATAAAAACTTCCTATTACTTTATATGGTATTTGACTTTCTAACATAGCATCTTCCATTGCACGTGATTGAGCATTTGTACGATACAAAACAGCAATTTCAGATGGACTGACTCCATCTTTAATTAGTTTTTTTATCTCATCTTTTACATAATATGCTTCATCTACTTCAGATAATGCTTTATGATAAGTAATCTTTACTCCTTCTTCATTATTAGTCCATAAATTCTTTTCTTTTTTATCAATATTATTTTTAATAACACTATTAGCGGCATTTAATATAGTTTTTGTTGATCTATAGTTTTCTTCTAGATAAACAGTTTTTGTATCTTTATAATCTTTTTCAAAGTTTAAGATATTTCTATAGTTAGCGCCTCTCCAAGAGTATATTGCTTGTGAGTCATCTCCAACTACACATATATTTTTATATTTAGCTGATAACATTTTAGTAAGTAAATACTGGGCTTCATTAGTATCTTGATACTCATCAATTAAAATATATTTAAATCTTTCTTGATATTCTTTTAAAACACTTGGATTGTTATTAAAAAGTTCAATAGGCATCATAAGTAAATCATCAAAATCAAGTGCGTTATTAGATATAAGTCTACTTTCATATTGCTTATAAACATCAAGTACAGTTGCTTCAAAATCACTACCAACATATTTAGCATATTTTTTAGAGTCAATTAGTTCATTTTTAGCACTTGATATACTATTTTTTATAGCCTTTGGATTATATAATTTAGGATCTATATTCATATCTTTAAGTATCTTTTTAATAAGCGTTAGAGTATCATCACTATCAAGTATTGTAAAATTTGGTTTATATCCGAGTAATTCATAGTTATCTTTTATGATAGATAGACCAAATGAATGGAATGTAGATATTTGCATACTATATCCAACACTTCCAATTAAATTAATAATTCGTTCTTTCATCTCACGAGCTGCTTTATTTGTAAAAGTGATTGCTAAAATATTATAAGGATCTACATTCTTTTCTTTTATTAAATAAGCAATTCTTGTAGTTAATACTTTAGTTTTACCTGATCCAGCACCA
Organism: Bacilli bacterium; assembly: GCA_017476705.1. Taxonomy (GTDB): domain Bacteria; phylum Bacillota_I; class Bacilli_A; order RF39; family UBA660; genus CAJOJO01. Next base: position 3,144 of record JAFUZI010000083.1, on the reverse strand, counting down.
GCAAGTACTAAAAGAGGCCCTTCAGTTGCCTTTACTGCTTCTAGTTGTTTATCATTTAAATCATTAAGCATAAATCACCTACTTTTTTCTGTTTCATCTATTTTCTTTTCTATTAAACACTTATCAAAACAATCATAAAGCAATTTCATACTTTGTTTTTGCTTTTCTTGATCATTTGATGTATTCCATATTACAGCTTTTATAAAATTTTTATTTTCAACATTATCTAATTTTGTATAATCTATCTCAAAATTACCAAATCGAATTAACTTTTCATTCATTAATTCAACATATTCACGCATAAATTCACGTAGTGTTCTACTATTTCCTTCTCTAAAAGGATGAATATAATAAAGCTCCATATAGTTAGTACTTAAAAACTTAATTAATCCTTCTCTTGTGTAAATTTTTCTTGCTTGATTTTTCATCATATTTAATCTTTCATTTAAACATTCATAAATATATGGTGGATCACAATATATTCTAAGTCCTTCTTCACCTTCTATTTCTTCATTTGACTTATTTGTAAATTCTTTTCTTAATTCTGCAGCAAATGGATATAAATCGCCAAAAAGATACTTATGAATATTTAGGTAATGATTGATTGACAAATCTCTTATAAATGGTTTTTCGCCCTGAATTAATCTAGCTAATTTATATGTTACTAATACATTTTCTAGTTTTAATAATTCTTCTTTATCTCTTATTCCTTTTTTATTTATTAAAACAGATGTGCCAGGATAACAATACATTGATTGATTTAACTCATTTATTTCTTTGCTTTTCATTTTCTTTTTCCTTTTTTACCAATTTATAAATGCTTTCTAAAATACTCTCTTGACCATTTGCTAATGCATCTTTAATTACCTTTAAATATCTTTTTTCAAGTTTTTTATTTTCAACATTAGAATTAGCCTCAGCTTGCTTTACTATCTTATCAACATTGTTTTTATCCATATATCCTCCTATATATTATCAATAAAATCTTCAATCAATTTTATCATTTTACTATTATTTGATTTATATTTAGTTCCTTTAAATTCTTTTATATCTTTTAGTGCTTTTCTAAATTCTTTTTTATTAGTTGCACTTTTTATATAGCCTAACTTACTAAATTCTTCAACGATTTCTAGTTGATGATCATTTACATGCTCAGAATATTTAGAAAGCCTTGGAACAGCAATTACTGATTTATTTTGTTTTAAAGCAGATATAATTGAACCAACTCCACCATGTGTTATTACTAAATCAGCCTCTTTTATTAGTTTATTAAATTTAGTATTTGGTATTAAATCTAGTATTCCCATATACTTGCTTTTATATTTTGTTTGTCCTGCTTGAACTATTACTTTATCTTTTATTAAACCTTCTTTTATCATATCTTCTACCATTTTAAGTAGACGGGTAAACTCTTTATCTTGAGTACCTAATATTACAAGTATCAAAATATCCAACCTCCATATACTGCTTTAGGATAAAGCTTTAACATACTCTCCCACTGTACAATAAACAAATCTGCAAATTTATATAAAATTCTTCCTGTTATAGTTTTTGAATTTATATTAGCAAATGTTTCTATATAAATGACTTTTTTTCTAAACAACTTAGCAATTAAGCACATTGGTACTGCTGTATGAGCACCTGTAGATACAACAACATCTGGTCTTATTTTGATGAAATAATATAGATTTATAAATATATTAGCTAAAGCAACAAATATATATCTTATTTTTTTATGACGTGTTCCATACATTACAAAGTGTACCTTACTTGGATACTCATCTTTAAGTGATTTATTAGACTTTGTATTTTCAGTAATAATTGTATAATCATATTTTTTAAACATACCTTTAAGTTCTAATAATTCAGTTAAATGTCCACCCGTACTAGATATGAATAAAACTTTCTTCATAACTCACCTACTTTATTATTTTTAACCACTCTTCTTTTACTTTTGAAGTGCTATATTCAAGTGATTTTTTATATCCATTAGCACCCATTATAATTCTCCTATTTTGATTAGAGAGTAACTCACATATTTTTCTTGCCATAGCTTCTTTATCTCTATTAGCTACTAAAAATCCATCCCAGTTATTACTTATAAGTTCTCTAGCTCCTCTAGCAGAATTAAAAGCAACAGTTGGTATACCAAATGAAAATGCCTCTAATAAAACTATTCCAAATGATTCTGTTAGAGATGTCATTACATAAATACTTGATTTAGCAAGAATTGAATTTATATATTCTTTATCCCTAAAGCCGTGTAGTTTTATATTATCTTCAAGCATATTTTCTTTTATTTTTAATTTAATTTTTTCTAATTCTACTCCATCACCAATAATATTTAAAATTGCGTCTGGATATTTTTTTACAACTAAACTCATTACATCTATTAAATCTAAGTATCCCTTTTCACTTGATAATCTACCTACTGATACAATATTATGATTATCTACTTCTGATACTCTATTTGGATAGTAATCTAGTGCATTTGGAATATATAAACATTTTATTCCTGGAAGTAATTTTTGATAATCTTCAGTAAGTTCTTTTGAAGGTAAGATAAAATAATCTAAGTTACTTACTGATTTGACTATTTTACTTATATATTTTTGATTGTTATTATGGTCATTATGTTCCCAACCTATTTTAATAGAGGATTTAGATCCATATTTACCTAACCAAAGGTTATGTATATCTCTAGTAGAGATTATATAGTCACTATCACAATTTTTAATAGCATCAATCATTAAATTTTTCTTATCTTTAAGTATTTTTCTTGCTTTTATTAATTCTTTTACTAAATTAATTAAGTTAAAACTTTTTAAAGATTCTTTTATTTCTTTCTTATTAGGACCTTTATCCATTAAATAAGTAATCTTAACATTACTATCTATATTAAAGCCTGGTTTATCATATAGTTTATATGTGGATATTATATTTACTTCAAAGTCATTTGATAGCATATTAGCTAAAGAAGAAATACATTTTTCAATACCACCATATCCTAGATGAAGCGCTAAAATTGTAACTTTCTTCATATAAACACCTTCCTTTAATATTATATCATAAATAAGCTTTTATTTATATTTAAATGCTATTCTTTACACATATTAATTTAATATATATTTTGTCTTATATATT
>JAFUZI010000082.1 GCA_017476705.1 Bacilli bacterium | reverse complement strand
TTTTTTTTCTTCTTTTTTCTTTTCCTGTTTCTTTTTTTCTTCTTGTTTAGGAGTATCTTTAAAAATATTTATAATTAGTTTTGGTATTTTAATGGATAAGAAAACTATAGAAAAAATAAATACTAATAAGATAATTATATTTTTCCATTTAATTTTAACTTTCTTTTTTTTCTTTTTCATATCTAACTCCTAATACTATAATATCATTAAATAATAGTTTTTATGAATAAAAATATTATTTTTTTCATAATAGAATGTAGGAGGTATTATGAAAAAAATTTTTGTTATAATAGTTTTTTTCTTGTTTCCAATAAATGCTTTTGCCCAGGAGTTAATACCTAATAGTAAAAGTGGGTTGTTGATAGAGGCATCAACTGGTAAGGTATTATATGAAAAGAATGTGAATGATCGTTTGAGTGTTGCTTCGATGACGAAGATGGTTGCGCAAATAATTATTTTAAAGGAATTACGAAGTAAAAAAATTAGCTTAGATGATATAGTTACAGCTAGTCGTAATGCTTCAGGTATGGGTGGTAGTCAAATATTTCTTGAAGAAGGTGAGAAGATGAGTGTTTCTGATCTTTTGAAAGGTATTAGTGTAGCTTCTGGGAATGATGCGACAGTTGCGATGGCTGAGTATATTAGTGGTAGTGAAGAAAAGTTTGTTGAAAGAATGAATAAAGAAGTTGAAAGATTAGGACTTAAAAATACTCATTTTGAAAATTGTACAGGACTAGATAGTAAAAATCATTATTCTAGTGCTTATGATATGGCAATGATTGCGAAAGAATTGGTTACAAATTATCCAGAGATATTAAACTATTCTTCAATCTATGAAGATTATTTAAGAAAAGGTACTTCAAGAAAGTTTTGGTTAGTTAATACTAATAAATTAATTCGTCAATATGATGGAACTGATGGATTAAAAACAGGTCATACAGATGATGCAGGTTATTGTATCGCAACAACGTCTAAAAGAGGAGATATAAGACTTATTGGAATAATATTAGGGGAAAAAGATAGTAAAGTAAGAAATAAAGAAGCTATAGAATTAATGGATTATGGATTTTCAAATGTTAAAATAAAGAAATTAAAGAATCAAGGAGATGTTATTAAAAAGATTAGTTTTAAAAAGGGTAAACCTAATTATACAATTGGTATTTTAGATAAAGCTTTAGTTACAATAGAAGATTTTGATAAAAATAATAATTATACAATAAAAGAAAAATACTATGATATTAAGCTTCCAATAAAAAAGGGTGATGTATTAGGTAGAGTTGATGCTTTACTTGATAAAAAGATAGTATCTTCTAGTAATATCATTAGTAATAGTGATGTTTCAATGATGAGTTTATTTGATTATTATGTTTCTTCATTAAAAAATATAATTACTGGTGTTTTTTAAAAGTATCTTTTTTTTAGATACTTTTTTTGTTATAATGTAATTGTATAATTGGACGGTGTTAATATGGCTAGAAAAAGTAAACCTTATAAGAATTTAGATAATTCAAGAGTAATTAAAAATAAGAAGAAAAATACTAAGAATAATTTTAAAAATAATTTAGAAGATACTCGTGAATTAGATAATACTACTAGAATAAGAATTGATGAAGAAAGATTAAATGATTCTGATTCTTTAGATACTAGTTTTTTAGAAGGAAGAGTCGAGAAAAAAGCAAGTAAAAAAACTAAAGATAAGATATTAAAAAGTACTGGGGATAATTCTAGTATCTTTAATGTTTTAAAAGTAATCACTTTGTTTTGGCTTACTTTAACTATACTTGGATTATGTATTTATATAGTCTTTTCAACTGGTTTTAATAAATCTAAAAAAGATGTAAAAAAACAAGCTAATAAGAATGAAACTGTTGAGAAAGAAAAACAAGAAAAAGAAAAGATGATTGACGACAATGTATTATTTTTAGGTGACTATAGTTTAACTGATTTAAATTTAGATGAATTTTATTATCCTAAAGTTTTTATGAATGAAAAAGATTATTCTTTAGATAAAATAAAGGATGATTTAAATAATAAAATATATATTTATAATCCTTCTATATTATTTATATCTTTAGGTAATTATGATATTACTAATGGTGGATCTATTGATGAGATGATTGATAACTATAAAGAGATAATAAATGGGGTTAAAAACAATAGACCTTATTGTGATATATATGTTTTATCATTATTACCAATAAATGATAGTATAGAAGAGTTTAATTCAGATTTAATAAAAGAAGAATTTGAAGCAAATGATATATCTACTTTTAATAGTCAATTGAAAAGGTTGTGTGATGAATTAAAAGTTAATTATTTAGATGTTTATAAAGAATTAGTAGTTGATGATAAATTAAATGATGATTATACTGATGATGGGGTTAATTTGAATGAGGATGGTTATAAAAGATTATTTAAAATAATTAGAAAAGTTATGGAATGATTGGATGAAAAGAATAAGTATCGATAAAAATGAAAAATTAGTTGTTTTGATTCTTATCTTAATAGGGGTTATTATTGCTTATTTGGGATTGTTGTTTTTAAATTATTCATCTTTGAAGAAATATAATAATATAATATTACCTAATAGTTTTATTGAAGGTATTGAGTTATCTAACAACACTTATTTGAATGCTGGTGATATAATTGATTATCACAGTGATTATGTTTTATCTAAAAAAGTTAAGTTTAAAATAAATGATAATGAGTATGAGTATTCTTTAAAAGATTTAGGTGTAGTTGTTGATAAAGATAAAACTTTGGATAATATAAAAAATGGTCAAAAGAAATTGGGTATTACTAAAAAGATTTCTAGTATTAATGGTAAGAGGAGAAATGATTATTCTTTTTACTATAGTATAAATAATGATCAGTTAGTTAATTATTTAAATGTTATCAAATCTAGTGTTGATGTAGCGGTTGTGAATGGTTATTTTGATACTAGTGAGGGTGTTAAATATGTTAGTGGTATAAAAGGTTTTTCTTTAGATGTTAATAAGAGTATAGATATTATTACTGATGTTTTTTCTAATAATTATGATTTTAAAAAAGTAATTGAATTAACTGGTGATTATACAGAACCATATGGTAATCCTAGTTACAGTAGTATTGATACTTTAACTTCATCTTTTGAAACACCATTTGTACCTGATACTTATCTTAGAAATATTAATTTAAATGTAGCTTTAGGTTATATAAATGGTAGTGTTGTAGAACCAGGAGAAGTATTTAGTTATTGTAATAAAGCGGGACCTTTTAATAAAGCAGGATATGTGTTTTATTATGAATTTGTAGGTAATGGTGTTTGTCAAATAGCTACTACTACTTATAATGCAGCTTTACTTGGGGGATTGGAGATTGTTAAGAGATATCCTCATAAAAAGAAAAGTTTATATGTTGCTGGTGGACTAGACGCAACTGTTGCTAGTTATAGTGGTGGTTGGTGTGTTGATATGCAATTTAGAAATACATATAAATATCCAATATATATAAAAGCTTATTCTGTTGGATCTACGGCTCATGTTGAGTTTTGGTCTAATCATGATGCTAAAGAAGGAAAAGAATATACAACAGAATCTGTTAGAATAGGACAAAGAGGTTATAGGACATTTTTACATACTTTTAAAGATGGAGTAGAAATAGATAAACATGAAATAGTAACTACTTGGTATAGTGAAGATTAATAGTATATTATTATTTCTTTTTCATATTATTAATTAGAAAGAGAGGAATAATATGGAAACTTTAAAAGTAAGCAGTAAATCTAATCCTAATAGCGTTGCAGGAGCATTGGCTAATGTATTTCGAGAAATGGGTAGAGTTGAAGTACAAGCAGTAGGAGCTGGGGCACTTAATCAAGCAATTAAAGCAATTGCGATTGCACGAGGTTTTATAGCACCTAGTGGAAAAAATTTAGTTTGTATTCCAGCCTTTCAAGATATATCCATTGATGGTGAAGAAAGAACTGCGATTAAGTTAATAGTAGAAGCTAAATAAATAGCTTCTTTTTTAGTGATAATTTTTATTTCCTGTGATAAAATACTCTTAGGATGTGATTATATGAATAATGATGGAAAAATTTATTGTTCTAGATGTGGTGCAGAGATGAATAGTAATTCTAGGTACTGTATGAATTGTGGAAATCTAAATCCTGAACATGAAGCTAATAAAAATATGATGCCTTATATTCAGAGTAATCAAGCTTCTTATAATATTGGACAAGGTGGAGTAAATCTTAATACAAACAAACATTCTACTAGTGTTTTAATTGGAAATAATATGGGTAATTTTACTTTATGTTTTTTAATTAATATATTTTTATATATAGGCAGTTTAGGTTTAATTTTTTATCATGCTTATATTAATAATTTTAAAACAGTTAGTGATTTTATTAATATGCATTACCCTCTTATTATAATGGTTGTTTCTTATTTCTATGTATTATTGTATTCATTACAACTAATCGCAATGAAATGTAATAGGAAATGGTATAGTGGTATTATTCCTATCTATAATTGTATGCTTTTATCTGAAATTGTTTTTAAAAATAAATGGTTTGGTTTAATTACAGTTATTCCAATTATTGGACAAATATTATTACTAGTAATGATTTATAAATTAGGGATTAGATTTAAATATAATGGATTGTTATGTGTACTTCTTTTTCCTATAATGATTCCTGTTATGGGATTTGGTAGTCATAGTTTAGATGGTAATATTTATGTTGATAAAGTTGAATCTACTTTTTTAGAAAAAAGTTATAAGAAAAAAAGATTATTTTCAAAAGTTGCATGTTTCTTTATTGTTTTAGGATTTGTTTCTACTTTTTGGACTTATTTTATGTCACTTGGTAATGATGTTAAGAAAAGCAAAAATGTTTATTATAAAATAGCTTCTAAACAGATTGTTACTAAGATAAAGAATGGTATAAATAGAAGTTTTATAAGTTGTGATGGTGTTTCTTTTAATAAAGAAAATGGAGATTATTATTTTTATTATCCTGATTTAGGTAAGAGAGTATTTATTCCTTTTTATTTAATGAATGATAGTATAGAAGCTTTTATTAGAGTTAATATTACAAATAGTAAGCCTAGTTTTTATATTACGATGACTGATGGTACTTATGGATTTGATGAGACTTTATATGAAAATATAAATAATAATACTGTTAAGAAATTTGATAGATTATTGGTTGATTATAAGAGTTTTAATTTATGTGATGTTGGAAAATAGCTTGTAATAATTAATAATTTTTAATATAATAAAAGAAATCGATAATTAGAACTAATAATAAGATTATTCATATTTAGAGAATTCGTGGTTGGTGAAAACGATTATGAATGCTTATTTATCTACTCTATAGATGACTTATGTCCGGTTAATACCGTTATGTAATTAAGATAAATAAAGGATGGTACCGTGCTTTTAGCACTCCTTGTGGTATTATTCTTTTTTTTTAGGAGATGATTAAATGATTGATATGCATCAAGATTTATTATCTATTATGTATTATTGTGAACTACATAATAGATATGATTATTTAGAAGAATGGATTAAGAATTTTAATTTTAGTAATGTCTCGGGTGTTATTGCGAACCTTTATTATATGAGTAAGGAAGAGATGAGAAAAGAATTAGGTGATAAAGAGATTGATGTTTTTTCTATGTTTATGAAAAGTACATTATTGTTTAATAAATATTTACCTAATTGTAATTGTGTTTTCAGTATAGAAGGTTGTGATTATATTGAAGATGTTGGTGAATTAGAAGATTTATATAATCTTGGACTTAGAAATATATTATTAGTATGGAATGAACCTAATAAATATGGTTCAGGTAATAGAGGGGATTATGGACTTACTGATTTAGGTAGAGAGTTTTTAATTAAAGCAATTGATTTAGGAATATCAATTGATTTAAGTCATATGAATAAAAAAACTTTTTATGATACTATTGAGTTAATAAAAAGTGAAAAAGAAAAAGGAAAAATGGTAAAAGTAATTGCGAGTCATTCTAATTGTTTTGATGTATATAATCATGAAAGGAATTTAGATGATTCACAACTAAAAGCATTAAAAAGTGTTGATGGAATATTAGGATTAGTTGGTTATAGTGTTTTTGTTGGTGATGAAGGAAAAGAAAAGTATTTAGAACATGTTATGCATGCGGTAGATATTATGGGAATTGATAATGTTGGAGTAAGTAGTGATGATATGACTTTTGCATTAGATTTATTTAATGAAGATTTTGGTCCAATGACTTTTAAATATGATAGAATAAAAGATGAACTTACAAAATTATTATCATTAAAATTTCAACAGGAAGATGTGGAAAAAATATTGTATAAAAATGTATATAATAAGTTATTTAAGGAGGAGTATTAAATGATAGATATTAAATTAATAAGAGAAAATAAAGATTTAGTAAAGGATAATATAAAAAAGAAATTTCAAGATGAAAAATTACCATTAGTTGATGAGGTTTTTGAACTTGATAAAAGGGTTCGTGAAGTTCAAGTTAAGGCAGATAATTTAAAAGCCGAAAAGAACAAGTTAAGTGGCGAAATTGGCAAACTAATGAAAGATGGAAAAAAAGATGAAGCAATGAAGATTAAAGAAGAGATTTCTAAAAACTCTTTGGAAATTGAAAAATTGGAAGAAGAACAAGTTAATCTTTCTAAGGAAATAAAAGATAAGATGATGGTTATTCCGCAAATTATAGATGAAAGTGTTCCAATTGGTCGTGATGATAGTGAGAATGTTGAAGTTGAAAAATTTGGAGAGCCAGTAGTTCCTGAATATGAAATACCATATCATGCTGATATAATTGAGAGATTATGTGGAATGGATAAAGATGCAGCTGGAAGAACTTCTGGACAAGGATTTTATTATCTTTTAGGTGATATTGCGAGACTTCATGAGGCAATGATTGCTTATGCTAGAGATTTTATGATTGATCATGGATTTACATATGCTATACCACCATTTATGATTCATGCTGATGTTGTTACTGGAGTTATGTCTTTTCCTGAAATGGAAGCAATGATGTATAAAATTGAAGGAGAGGATTTATACTTAATTGGTACTTCAGAACATTCAATGATAGGTAAATTTAAAGATCAAATTATTAAAAAAGAAGAATTACCTATACATATGACTAGTTATTCACCTTGTTTTAGAAAAGAGGGTGGAAGCCATGGATTAGAGGAAAGAGGACTATATCGTGTTCATCAATTTGAAAAACAAGAAATGATTGTTATATGTGAACCGGAAGATTCTATGGACTGGTATAATAAAATGTGGAAGTTAACTGTTGAAATATTTAGAAATTTTGATATACCAGTTAGACAATTAGAATGTTGTAGTGGAGATTTAGCAGATCTAAAAGTTAAATCTTGTGATATTGAAGCTTGGAGTCCTAGACAAAAGAAATATTTTGAAGTTGCTAGCTGTTCTAATTTAGGAGATGCTCAAGCTAGACGTTTAGGTATTAGAGAAAAAGGAGAAAAAGGAACATATTATTTACATACATTAAATAATACTGTTGTTGCTACTCCACGTGGATTAATTGCTTTAGTTGAAAATAATTATCAAGAAGATGGAAGTATTAAAATACCTAAAGTATTACAACCTTATATGGGTGGAAAGACTAAGATAGAAATTAATAAGAAATAGTATTTTTACTATTTCTTTTATTATGATAAAATATTATTAGGATGTGATTATATGATAATTACTTTTAATAAACAAATTGATGATGCAGTTAATGATTATAAGAAGAAAGTTAAATATAATTTTTTAGTACCATCTTTTTTTAAGAAAAAAGATACAATATCTAAAATTCAAAAATACTATGTTCCTTTTAAAAAAATAGATATAAAAGTTATGGGTAATATTACCTATACATATTTAGATAATAATAGTACTCATCAGATTATAAAAGAAATAAATATTGATTATAATAATTTATTATTCTCTAAGTCTAAAGTTATAGATAATTATTTTAAATACTTATATCCTTATTCTAATAATTATATAGAAACAACTTTTTCAGAATTATCGTTAGTGGAAGATTTAGATATTAATATAGATAAAATTAAAAAGAGATTGATTGATAAAAGTAAAAAGAGTTCTCTAGAATCTATAGATAAGAATAAGGTCACTGAAACTAGTAATGATTTAGTAACTGAGATACTTGAAAAGGATGTATATCTTCCTATTTATTATTTAGAAATAATATATAAAAATAAAAATTATTATTATATTATGAATGGAGATACTGGGAAGAGTTATATTGAATTACCATTTAGTAAGATAAGATTATTATTCTTATTTATTATTATAATGATAGTAATTTTTGGATTATGTTTACTTATTGTTTAGGAGGAGATTATGAAATTAGTTAAATATTTGATTATAATTATATTTTCTTTTTTCTTAGTTATTCCTAATTGTTTTTGTTTAGTTAATACTAAAGAAAGAACTATTGATGAACCATTAGTACCTAAAGATATTACTGTAGGAGAAAATAATATAGAAGATATATTAAAAACTCCTTCTATTGATACTAAAGATAAAATATATGATTTTTGTGGAATACTAAGTAAGAAAGAAGAAAAAGAGATTAAGAAATTATTAAATACTTATTATAAGTATTCTAAGATGGAAAATATTGTTGTTATAACGGATGATTTATTAGGATTTGATATTGCTAATTATAGTTATAATTTTTATGATTATAATGACTTTTTAGATGATGGTATTATATTTATTTTACATATAAATGGGGATAAATACGAAGTGTTTATGTCTAATAGTGGTAAGAAGAATGGGAAAGCTTTTAAGATATATACTGATGCTAGAATAAAGGGTATTTTGAAATATGTTTATAATACGATGAAAAATGATAATTATTATAAGGGAATAGTTGAATATATTATGAAAGTTTCTGATTATTATAATAGAGGAGTTAATAATAATGCAGTTATTTCTGATGATGGGAAAATTGTTGATAAAATTCCTTTAGTTGAAATTATTATTTTAAGTGTTACTAGTAGTTTGATTATAGTTTTACTATTACTTGGGAAATTAAATTCTAAAAAGTTTATAAGATTTAATATGTATGATGATAGTATTAATAAAGATACATATATGATTAAGACGATAAGTGATGAAGTAATTGATAATAAATAAAACTTTTACTTTTTAAATTATTATAGTATAATAAAATTAATAAATTTATAGATAGGAGATTATTATGGGTTTAATAAAAGCTATTGTTGGTTCTACTGCTGGAACTTTACATGATCAATGGAAAGAGTATATTCGTTGTGAAGATTTAGGAAATGACGTTTTGATGAGAAAAGTTACTACTCCTAATGGTATTATTTCAAAGGATAGTGCAATTCAAGTTGCTCCTGGACAAGTTGCAGTTATATTTGAAAATGGTAAAGTATTAGATGCTACTTGTGAAGAAGGAATGTATACTTTTGATAAGAGTACTTCTCCTTCATTCTTTGCTGGACAATTTGGTGAAGTGTTTAAAGAAATGTGGACTCGTTTTACATATGGTGGAGGAGTTAATAAAGAGCAAGCTGTATTTTATATCAATGCTAAAGAAATAATTGATAATAAGTTTGGAACACCTGCACCTGTACCATTCCAAGATTGGTCTCATCCAATACCAAATCAAATGACTGGTACAATGACACCACTTCGTGTTGAAGTTAAATGTTTTGGTAAGTATACATTTAAGATTACTGATTTTTCTAAGTTTATGAGTAATATTGCTGGTACTAGTAAAGAGTATCGTAAAGATGAAATTGTTGAACAAATGAGAAGTGAAGTAGTTGGAGCTTTCCAAAAAGTATTAAATGAATTAGGAAAAGAGACACATAAAGTTCCTGTACTTGAATTACCTAGTTCAGCTGATGAAATTAAAAAAGCAATGGATGAAAATGTGTTTGATCAACCAATTAGAGATCGTGGAATTAGTTTAGTAGGATTTGTAGTTGAATCTGTTACTTTAGATGATGAAAGTGAAAAGAAAATTGATAACTATGAACTTTCTTCAAACAGCTATATGCAACAAGGTACACTTGTTGGTTCTTATGGAAGAGCTGTTCAAGATGCTGCTAACAACCAAAATGGTGCTGCTGCAGGCATGATGGGTGTTGGAATGATGAATATGGCTAGTGGTGGAATGGTTGGTGGAGCTGCTGCTGGAGCATTCCAAAATCAAGGTGTTTCACAACAAGATTTACAAGGAAAGAAAGAAGAAGCTACAGCATTCTGTCCTAAATGTGGAGCTCCTGTTAAAGAAGGAGATAAGTTCTGCAGTAAATGTGGAGAAAAATTAGCCTAAAGACTAAAAACAAAAGATTGAATAAATGATGTGAACCCCATTTAGGAGACACAATAAAAAAAGACAGTAATTAAAAAGAGAAAATTATTTTTCTCTTTTTGTGTAAGTTTTCCTCTTTTTCTTAACTTTTGACTTTAATCTTGTTGTATTGTAAAATAATATCCA
>JAFUZI010000081.1 GCA_017476705.1 Bacilli bacterium | reverse complement strand
TTGGAACATATAAATATAGTTATAGATTATTTAACAAGCCTTCATTTAATTTATATAGAATAATAAAATAGTAAGCAATTGCTTACTATTTTAATTTCTTTAAATTATTTATTCTTTCCATATGATTAACTTTATTATTTACATTAAAGCTCATATTGTTAGGATGTAATCTTTTTTTAATCTCTTCTATTTTATCAAAATCACTTTTTACATTGACTTGTGATATAGTTTTTGTTTGATTAGGCTTTATAAATCCTTTATTCCAATATAGCACTATTTAACCTCATCAATCACTTTTATTACATTATCATATTTTTTCTTTATAACTGCATTATCAATTACATCAATAATAGCATATATAGCTATAAATGCTCCTACTATTTGAGTTGTTACAACTGCTCCTAATATTGGATTTATAAATAATATAATTCCAACTATAATTGTAAGTGCTGCTGCAATAAATAAATAAAGCCATGAATCACTATTTTTTTCTTTAAATGAAGCAGCAAATTCTAATTTTTTAACTCCTTGCATAATAAGAGCAACACCTATTATCATAGGAATTATTGTTGCTAATATATTTGTATTTAAACAAAGTATTAATCCTGCAACAAATGAAAATGCTCCAAGTGTAAGCGCAGTGCGTGAATTAGTTTTTGTATACATGATTATATCAAATATACCAAAAATCATAGAAATAGCTCCTATTATAACTGAAATTGTTACAATTACACCACTTGGATTAAAAAATAAAAGAAGTCCAAATACTAAATATAAAATTGATGATGCAAATGAAATTTTAAAATAATTATTAAAAATATCTCTCATAATATACCTCCAATTATAATTTTAACACAATTAAAAAAACAAGTAAAATACTTGCTTTTTAAAACTCTACTTTTGGAGCTTCTTTTTCAGCTTCTGTTGCTTCAAAGAATTTTTCAGGTTTAAAATTAAACATTCCAGCTACAATATTAGTTGGGAACATTTCAATTTTATTTTGATATTTCATAACTGCATCATTATAGAATTGTCTTGCATAAGAAATTTTATCTTCAGTACCTTGTAAACTATTTTGTAAATCTAAAAAATTAGTATTAGCTTTAAGTTCTGGATAAGATTCAGCAAGAGCAAATAATCTATTTAAAGCACCAGTTAATTCTCCACTTGCACGCATTTCTTCTTCTTTAGATGGTGCTGCAACTACTTTGTTACGAGCAGCAATAACTGCTTCTAAAGTGCTAGATTCATGTCCTGCATACCCTTTTACAGTTTCAACTAAATTAGGGATTAAATCAGATCTTCTTTTAAGTAGAACATCTATTTGAGACCATTGATCTCTTACTTTATTTCTTAAAGATACTAATGAATTATATGCTCCTATCATCCATAAAACAACAAGTGCAATTACAACTAAAATAACAACAAAATATATCATATTTATTCCTCCTATATTAATTATACATTTATTTAAAAAAAAAATAAATATTTTTGAATAAAAAAAAACTAACTATACAAAATATTAATGGAGGAAATATGAATATTAAAGATTATATTATAAAAAATTTAAAAGATTGCAGTATTATGGATGTAAAAGAGACCGTTATAGCATCAGTTAATTCTAATGACGAAGTAGTACTTCCAGGTCTTGGCGTATTATTTGAAATGGTATGGAATAATTCAGATAATAACTTTCAAAATGAAATGGTAGAAATTATATATGAACATACAAAAAAAGCTTAAAAAAGCTTTTTTATTTTATATTAATTAAATCTTTAGAAACCTCTTCTAACGCTCTTCCTATATTTTTTTTAGAAACATATTCACTTTCTGGTAATTGATAGTTTCTTTTTTCTTCCATCTCTTTTACTCTTTCAGATACTAAATTTACAAGTAAATATTTAGATCCAACTTTATTTAGTAATTTATCAATAGATGGGTATATCATATTTATCCCCTCCCTATATTGATAATATAATATATATTATTTTATTTCAAGCAATTACATTTTTTTTGACACAAGTTTACAAAAAAAAGAACATAAAGTTCTTATATTAATATGAATAATATAGTAGTTGCGACACCGCCAACAAAACCTGTTATAAGAGCCATAACAAGTGCATCAATAAAGCCAGCTTTTCTATTACTTGCAGTTTTTACTAAAACTTTAGAAGTTTCTGCTTGAGGCATAGCCATTTCAGATCCGCCTGGTACTTCAGTATCATATTCTATTGCACTAGGCATAGGTATTATTTTTTCTTCTACATAAGGAGTAAACTCTTTTTCTTTATAAGTTCCAGATAACATTTGATTAATGTTTTGTACACTACCAACATTTAATAATGCATTTATTTGACGTTTTATCTCTTCATCACTATTACATAATGCTTCCATCTCATTAAAAAACTTTTCTTGATATGGTTCTAACTTAGTGCCCATTTCTTTTTCCTTTTTCATAAGTAAATAACGCATTATTTTTTGTTTGTTCATATTATCACCTAGTTTAATTATAACACAATCCAAAAAAAAAGAAATAGCTAACTTTCTATTTCTCCTTTATTTTTAAAATTAATAACAATTGGTGTGCCTTCAAAATCAAATGATTCTCTTATTTTATTTTCTATATATCTTTCATATGAGAAATGCACTAATCCTTTAGAATTTACTGATATATTAAATGTTGGTGGACAAGTACTTACTTGATTAGAAAAATAAATTTTAAGTCTTTTATTTTTATATGATGGTGGGATATTTAATTGATAAGCATCCATTATAACATCATTAAGTAAGCTTGTTTTTATCTCTCTATGAGCATTTTCATATACTCTAATTACCTCAGGAAGTAATGTATGAATTCTTCTTTTAGTTAAGGCTGATAAGAATACTACTGGTGCATATGTCATAAATGCAAATTCCTCTTCAATAAGTAATTTCCATTTTTTCATCTCACTATCTTTATTCTCAACAACATCCCATTTATTTACAACTAATACAACAGCTTTTCCAGCTTCTATTGCATATCCAGCTATATGTTTATCATGTTCAATAATTCCTTCTTCTGCATTAATTACAATAACACATACATCAGATCTATCTATTGCTTTCATTGATCTAAGTAAACTATATTTTTCAATTGACTCATAGACTTTACCTTTTTTTCTCATACCTGCTGTATCTATTACAACCATATCATGAGAGTGATATGTAAATGGTGTATCAACTGCATCTCTTGTTGTACCGGCAATATTAGAAACAATAGCTCTATCTTCATTAAGTATTGCATTTACCAAACTGCTCTTTCCAACATTAGGACGTCCTATAATTGAAAATTTTATTATATCTGGATTGTATTCTTCTTGTATTTCTTTAAAATCCTTTGTTGCTGAATCAAGTAATTCAAATATACCAGTATTTTGCTCACCAGATACATTTATATATTCTTCAAAACCAAGTTCATAAAAATCATATAGGTGATCTTTAAAATCTTTGCTATCTGTTTTATTAATAGCAACTATTACTCTTTTATTTGATTTAATAAGCATATCTCTTACAATAAAATCATTACTAGTTAATCCTTCTTTACCATCAACTACAAATATAACAACATCTGCCTCATCTATAGCAAGTTCTGCTTGAATTTTTATCTCATCATTAAATGAAGCATTTTCCATATCAATACCACCAGTATCTATTAAATAGAAACTATGATTATTAAATTTACAACTACCATATATTCTATCTCTAGTAACTCCTGGAGTATCTTCAATGATGGCAATTTTATTTCCAATAATTCTGTTAAAAATTGTACTTTTACCAACATTAGGTCTTCCAACAAGAGCGATAGTTTGTTTTTTCATAAAATCACCTCTTAATCAGTAGTATTATAACATATATTATATTTTTTTAGAAGATATAATTAACTTTTCTGTATTAAAGAATATTTCACTATTTTCATATAATTTAAATAATTCTTTTTCACTTAACTCACTAATTATTTTGGCATATATATTACCTTTATATGAATAATATTCAAAATTATTTTTATCAAAGTCATAGTTATCTACTAAATATAAAAAATTATCATCAATTATATTAATTGTCATATCTAATTGACTATCTAAGTAATAATTATTTTTCAAATTTTTTATTTCTATAACTGCGCCATAATATTTATCTAAATATATATTTAACTTATATAAGCCATTTTCAAAATGATTATATTTATTTTTAATATGTGTAAAAACATTAATAAAAAAATATTCTAAATTATCAAAATCTTTAAAGTTAAGTTTTTTTGTCTCATCAATTCTTAAAAATACTAAATATTTATTGTCATTTTTCTTTATGGTCATAAAAAAACTCACCTAATTTATAATATGTGAGTTTTTGTTAATTGCTAGATAATTCTCTCAATTTTTTCTTGTACATCAGATTTTCCTGCTTTAGTAACATTTGAAAATACTAAAAAGTCATCCCCTACTACTAAATCAAGGTCATTTAATAATTGATTTTTTTGTGATTGATGTTTAGTAATTCCTATCTTATCAGCTTTTGTTGCTACTATTGTAACAGGTATTTTATAATATTTTAAGAAATTATACATCATAATATCATCTTGTGATGCTTTATGTCTAAAATCAACTAACATAAATACTTGTTTTAAATTATCACGATTTGTTATATAGTCTTCCATCATAAGACCAAATTTTTTTCTTTTAGTTTTTGATAGTTTTGCAAATCCATATCCTGGAGCATCAACTAAGTAAAATGAATCATTTACTAAGTAAAAATTTATTGTTTGTGTTTTTCCAGGTTGAGAAGAAGTACGAGCAAAATTTTTACGATTTATAATTGTATTTATAAAACTACTTTTTCCAACATTAGATCTACCAACAAGTAAGAACTCTGGTTTTTTATCTGTTGGATATTGACTTCTTCTTACTGCACTTATTGTTAAATCAACACTTGTTATTTTCATATAATCATTCCTTACTTCTTATCTTTACAAGATGATGGGCCATTTACTTGACAATCACTTCTACTTGCACATTCACTCGGACTTAATATACTACATGCTTTCATACAATATGGAACAGAAGAACTATCAGTTTTAACAGTTTTACAAGGTAATCCATCTTCTGCAACTGATGGGCATCCTTCTGATGTATAACTATAATCACTACATCCTTTAAATGGAATTGTATTACCATTATCATCTTTTTTATGTGAATCTTTAGATCCATCTCTTGCAGTACAAGTAGTTTTATTGCAATCACCAGTAATAAAGCATGACACACAACTATTAGTTGCTCCACTACCTTCTGTATCTGCTTGATCAAACAAAGTAAACGCTGTTTTAACAATAGATATTACAATAAACACTAAAACAGCCGCAATTATACTTCTAATAAATGATGAATTAGTCTCTTTTATAACCTTATCATCACCGCTCATGACAGCTTTAGTATATCTAATTAATCCAGTTACAATTAATATAATTGGAATAACAATTTGTATAAGCAAAATTAATCTTGATACAAATACTGGTAGAAGCGCTGGTATTTCTATTGCATTTCCACATTTAACACAAGTTCTTTCAAGAGCGCTTATATTTGTCATTCCTAAAAATAGTAAACTCATTAAAAAGCTAATTTTAAATATTTTTTTCATATTCTCACCAACTTAATTATATAGTATTATTAATTATTTTTCAAGGTAAATTCTAATCACCTTTTATAATTTTTCTATCAAGTGTCTTTTGCCTGCTTCTTTTATATTTTGTTTTATCTTCAAATTGAACAGGCCTAGGCATAGGGCTCTTCCTTCTATGCTTAATCATTTTTAATTTTTCTAATATTTTTTCATCTTTTTTCATATTCTATCCTCTAGATAAATTATAACATGTTTATATAAAAATAAAAAGAGGTATAACCTCTTAATAAATAACTGTGCCAAGTATAATTGCAAGTAAAATATATAGTACAATAATGAATACGTATCCATTGCCTCTTCTTGTGCATCCATGTTGTTCATTTTCACAACTCACATTAACACCTCCTTAAATATAGGCTCCAAGTATAATAATTAAAAGAATAAATAATACAAGAACAATTGCAGCTCCAGAAATTCCGTTATTTGTATTACACATAAACATTCCTCCTTTTTTTATCTTTCACCATATACTATGAAATACTTTTATTTTTGTGTGTATTTATATGATAATATTATAAAATTTCTTGTATTTTTTTTTAAATAGTGTTAATATGTTTATGTACAAGGAGGATATAGAATATGGCTGAAAAGAAAACAAGTACTACTAAAAAAAGTACAACAAGTTCAACTAAAAAAAATACTACTAAAAAAACTACAAAAACTACTACAGCTAAAAAAACTACTTCAACAAAAACTGCTGTTAAAAAAGCTCCAGCAAAAAAAGTTGAAGCTAAAAAAGTAGAAGTTAAACCAGCTGAGGTAAAAACTGTAGAAACTAAAAAGGTAGTAAAAAAAGAAAAATTTGATTGCAAAAAATGGTTACAAGAAAACTACATGATTGTATGTACAGTTGTAATCGCACTACTTCTTATTATTAATATTGTAATTGTAACAGTTGGACACAAAGTACAACTTCAAAATGGTAAAGAAGTAATTGCAGAATTAGATGGTAAAAAATTTACTGCTGAAGAATTATTTGATGAATTAAAGGTAAAATATGGAACTGATTCATTACTAAACATGGTTGATGAATATGTTGTTTCTAAAGAAATTAAAGACAAAGATAAAGTTGAAGCTAAAAAAACAGCTAAAACTCAAATTGATTCTATTAGAAGTCAATATGAAAGCGCTAATTACAAATGGGAAGATGTACTTAAACAATATGGTTATGCATCTGAAGAAGCTTTAATTGATGAAATGACTTTATCTGTTGAAAAAGAAATGGTTGCTAAAAATTACCTAGCAAGTCAAATTACTGAAGAAGAAATTAAAAAATATTACGATGAAAATACATATGGAACATATACAGTAAAACATATTTTAATTACAGCTTCAAGTGAAGATGCTGAAGAGGCTGCTAAAGCTAAAGCAAATGAAGTTATCGAAAAATTAAAAAATGGTGCTGAATGGAAAGATTTAGTTAATGAATATTCAGAAGATACTGCATCTAAAGAAAATGAAGGTTTAATTGAAAACTTCACTAAAGGTGATATGGTTGATGAATTCTTTAATGCAACAGTAGCACTTAAAGATGGTGAATATACAACTGAACCTGTTAAAAGTACTTATGGATATCATGTAATTTTAAGAGTTAGTTCTAAAGATAAAAAAGCTCTTAAAGATATGAAAGATGAACTTGTTGAAAAAATGGTTGAAGAAAAATTAAATAGTGATACAACACTTTATACATCTACTTGGGCTAACCTAAGAAAGAAATATAATTTATCATTAAAAGATTCAACTATAAAAAATAAATATAATGATGCAACAAATAAGAGTGAATAATAAATTCACTCTTTTATATTGTTTATCTCTTCCATGCTATAGCCTTTTTTATAAAGTCTAGCTTTTATTTCATATTTAAGTTTTTCATCACTATATTTTTTAGACAATTTTTTATATAATTTATCATATTCTTTTTTAACTAATTGTGATGTGTCTGATTCAATGTCATTTAATATAGAATTAATTAGCCTACTTTCATATCCAAGATTAATTAAATACATGTTTATTTTTTGTTTAAAAACATAATTTGAATATTTTGTATTTTTCGTCTTTGATATTATTTTATTTATTTTTTCTATAAAGATACTATCACTATATTTAGATAACTCACTATCAATTATAGCTTCGTCTATTTTTTTATTCAATAATTTATGTTTTATTTTTTTAGGGCCATCATTTGATAAATTAATTTTATCTGATATAAATGCTGATGCATATAATGTATCATTTAAAAGATTGATTTGTTTTAATTTATTTATTATTTTTTTTCTGTCGCTTTCTTTTAAATCAAACTTTTCTAAATATACTTCAACTTCATATGTACTACGCATTTTAGTTAATACATATTTCAGTGCTTTATTATATGATTCATAATAGATATTTGCTACATCAATTTCTTTTAGTAAAGAATCGTCTATATCAGACTTATATAATAAATTATAATCCAATATAATATCTTCATAAACAGTTATAAAAGAACCATCTTTAAATGTTATTTTATATTTTGAATTATTTAATTTTTTTATTTTATCTATTTTCATGATATCACCTTAAAATTTCTATTTAATTATACCACGTTATTATTTTAATCTTCAACTTTCTTATTTGATAAAAATGTAAGTTTTTCAGCAATAACTTCTGTTATTTCTCTTTTCTTCTCTTCATCAAATTCTACTTTTCTTGATTGAATTCTTCCTCTTATTCCAATTAAATCACCTTTATGACAATATTCAGCTGCATTTTCGGCAACTCCACTCCAAAGTACACATGGAATAAAATCTGTATCATACTCTCCATTCATATTTTTATAACTCCTAGGAACTGCAAGAGTTATATTAGTAACCTTTTTCCCTCCTTCTATCTCTCGCACTTCAGGATCACTTGTTAGTCTTCCAACAAGAACAGTCTGATTAAGCATTATATCACCTCCTTTCATATACAAATATATAATTAAAAATTTTTATATTCAAAAGTATCTTTTTTAAAATTTGATACAAAAAAAAGATGAATTTTTAAAATTCATCTAATAATATTTAAATATACAAAAATAAAAGTAATATTAATTTTACAAAAGTATTTTTTTATATAACAAAAAACGACAAAATAGTCGTTTTTAAAAATAGTTTTTTAACAGCTGATTTAATTCTACTGCATATTCCATAGGAAGTTCTTCTCTAAATCTATCAATAAATCCCATAATTACTAGTTCTTTGGCTTTTTCTTCATTTAATCCTCTACTCATTAGATAGAATAATTTTTCTTGACTAATCTTAGAAGTTGTTGCCTCATGATTCAAGCTTGATGTTCTATTCTCAACTATATTAGTTGGTATAGTATCACTTTTAGAATTATCATCAAGTATTAATGTATCACACTTAATTGTACTATTTGAATATTCTGCATCCTTAGTTATTTTTACTAAGCCTCTATATGATGCATTACCACCAGATACTGATATTGATTTATTTATAATACTACTTGATGTATAAGGGGCCAAATGAATCATTTTTGCACCTGTATCTTGAACTTGAGACTCTTTAGATACCGCAATACTTATGCAAGTTCCTTTAGCATATTTACCATTTAATATACAGCAAGGATACTTCATATTTACTTTAGAACCAATATTACCATCAATCCACTCCATCAAACCATTCTCATCTACAATTGCTCTTTTAGTAACTAAGTTATATAAATCAGTTGACCAGTTTTGAATAGTTGTATATCTACACTTTGCGTTTTTACCTACATATATCTCAACAACTGCCGCATGAAGCGCATCAGATGTATAAGTAGGAGCTGTACAACCTTCCATATAATGAAGTTCTGAATCATCATCAACTATAATTATAGTTCGCTCAAATTGACCCATATTTTTACTATTTATTCTAAAATAACTTTGAAGTGGTCTATCTATTTTAGTATGTGGTGGGACATATATAAATGTTCCTCCACTCCATACTGCACCATTTAAAGCCGTATATTTATTCTCATCATACTTAACTAAATTATTAAAATACTTTTTAAATATTTCAGAGTGCTCTTTTAGTGCTGT
>JAFUZI010000009.1 GCA_017476705.1 Bacilli bacterium | reverse complement strand
AGATTTTCTAAAGGACATCCAGAAATAAACAAAGAATTAAAAAAAATAAGTTTACAAAATTTACTTTTCTTATATGAGTATTTTAAGCCATCATATATAATAAATGTATCAGGAAGTAATAATCCTTATTATGACATAACTAATGAGTTTTTACATGAAATAGGAATAAAAATGGACTATCCAACAAGTTCTAATCCTATTATTATAAATGATAACTATATATGGACATATCATCCTAATTATTTAAGAAAAAGTTCTAAGGAAGAAATAGTTAAAGATAAAATAAAAAGTCTTATTAAATAAGACTTTTTTTTACATTTTATTACTTTTACCTATATTGCATCTAGATCATAATGCTCATATTCATAACATACAAATATACATCTTTTCAATTTAATTAATACTTAATTAGTTTTACATTAAATGATAAAAAACAATTATATTAGTTATTTTTTATACTATATATTAATTACTTTACTTTAACTTTTTTAAATTTTTTTAATTTTACCTTAATGTTTTTATTGTCAATTTTCTCTTGGGTGCCTTTATTAATAATTAAATCTTTTTTTTCTATTTTACAATCAGATACTATATAATAATCAGATGTAGAATATGTAACAACTTTATTATTTCCATACATATAATATGAACGTTTTGACCTAACAATAGCATTCAATAAAAAATATGTATCAATAATTAAAAAGATTACTAAAAAAGGGAAAACTTTCATAATATTTTTCATTTCCATTTTTACTTCATCTTTATTCATTATTTCTTTTTTCTCACTTTTTTTATTGAAAAATGATAACATTTTGCAAATAATAATTGTATATATTATTTCAACAACAGTTAATCCAATTTGAGATATAATAATAGTTATAAAATTCAATTCATAACCAGAAACAAACAAAAAACAAAAATTTGCAAAAAGAATCAATAAAATATTAAGGAAATTTTCAAAATTAGCTATTTTTTTGCGAGACAAATTATCAAATGTTTGTTTAATAATAAATACTAAAGCATACATCATAAAACCACCAAAAATACTTAAAACAACGCTAAATAAAAAATTTTGATTGTTATATTTATATAAACTAACATCCAATCCATAATATGAAAATAGCACATTACTATTTAAATACTCTATAAATTTAAACATATTAAAAAAAATGACGCCTAAACTAGTTATTACTGCTATTGATGACTTATTAATTAATTTCATATCTTTAAAAACCATTCCAAAAAAATCATATATATCCATTTTTCTATTATTCATTTTTTCACCTCTGACAAACTATTATATCTCTATAACAAAAAAAAGCCAAGTTTTTTGGCTTTTTATAAATTATGTATTCCTTTAATTACAGCATAAAGTCCTACACATATATAATAGAAATTAGATATTTTCACGTATCATCACCTCTAAGTAAAGTATACCATATTATTTTCTTTAAGTTAATACTGTTTTATTTAATATTATAAAAAAGGTTATACACAAGTATAACCTCCATCAACTGGTAATATAACTCCTGTTACATAAGAAGCTTCATCTGATGCTAAAAATATAGCAGCAGCATTAAGTTCTCCTTCCCTACCATATCTTTTCATAGGTACATGAGATTTAGCAAAATCTTGGAACATATCTGTATCTAATACTTCTGTAGTAAGTTCAGTATAGAAGTATCCTGGACATATAGCATTAACAGTAATGTTATATTTAGCAAGTTCAGCAGCAGCAGCACGTGTAAAGTTAACTACACCACCTTTAGATGCATGATAAGCAATTGTAGGTATTTGATCATTTCCTACCATACCATACATACTAGCTATGTTAATAACTCTACCATAATTATTTTCCTTCATGATATTTGCGAATGCTCTAGTCATTTTAAATACACTAGTCATATCTGTATCAATAGTAAAATCCCATTCTTCATCATTCATATCAAGAACGCCTTTATCTTTACTAGATCCAGCGCAATTAACTAATATATCAACTTTACCAAAATGTTCTTTAGCAAGCTTTGCAGCATTATTAATGTCTTCAGTTGAAGTAACATCACATTTAATAGCCAATACTTCAGTTACACTACTTAATTCTTTCTTTAACTCTTCAAGTCTATCTAATCTACGAGCTAATATAACAAGTTTTGCTCCTTGACGAGCATATCCTCTAGCCATTTGTCTACCAAGGCCACTTGATGCTCCAGATATAACAACAACTCTTTTACTTAAATCAAACATAAATCCTCCTATTTTCTATATTAATTATAAAATTATTATATTAATTAATCAACAGTAGATTTTAAAACTTTGTATAAAAGTGTATATAAAGTTTTAGCCTCTTCCTCATTTAAACTTATACATTTTCCTACATTAAATGGAATACTAGCTAGTTTTTCTTTTAAATTATCACCTTCATTTGTGATACTAACCATTAAATTTCTCTCATCAGTTAATGATCTATTCCTTTTAATTAATCCTTTAGCTTCTAATTTTTTTAAAAGTGGTGTTAATGTACCAGAATCTAAGAATAACTTCTCACCTAACTGTTTAACATTAATCTCACGTTCATTCCATAAAACCATTAAAGCAATATACTGTGTATAAGTTAATCCATACTTATCTAAATATGGTTTATATTTTTTTATAACTTCCTTTGAAGCTGCATAAAGAGGAAAACAAAGTTGATTTTCTAACTTTAGACAATCAAAATTATTCATACTTCACCTACTTAATCATACTAATTATTTCTTCTTTATTTAATAAACCAATTTTTTTCTTTTCCAATTTGCCATCTTTAAAATATAGAATTGTTGGAATTGAAAATATTTGATATTCTTCAGCGATAGAAGCATTATCATCAACATTTAATTTGTAGAAAGTATAGTCAGTTAATTCACTTGCAACCTCATCTATAATAGGTGATAACATTTTACATGGACCACACCAAGGAGCAAAACAATCAACTACTACATTTCCTTCTTTAATTGCTTCACTAAATTCTACTTCATTTAATTCTTTTACCATATTAATCCTCCATTTCTTTTATAGCTGTTGTTGCAGCAATTGCACCATCTGATACAGCAGTTGTAAGTTGTCTTAAATCTTTAACTCTTGTATCTCCAGCAACATAAATACCTTCTTGATTAGTATGTACACCATCTTCAGATATAATGTATCCTTTATCATCTAATTCAATAATATTTTTAAATATTTCATTTTTAGGAGCTTGTCCTACAGCAACAAATAAGCCATCTACATTAATCTCTTTTTTTGTTCCATCATTATTTGTAACTTCAATTGCATTTAATCTATCACTACCGATTAATTTTGTAACATTTGAGTTTAATATAAATTCAACATTTTCTTTATTTTTAAGTTCATTTATATAGTGAACTTCACCTCTAAATGTATCTCTTCTATGAATTACATATACATGAGATGCTATATTAGATAAATAAACAGCATCTTCTAGGGCAGTATTACCGCCACCTACAACTGCAACGGTTTTATTCTTATAGAAATTGCCATCACAAGTAGCGCAATATGATACGCCTCTTCCAACTAGTTCTTCTTCTCTATCTATATTAAGCTTTCTATTTTCAGCACCAGTTGCAAGAATTATAGCTTTTGCTTGATATTTATCTTTATTAGTAATAACAGTTTTATCATCTTCAATTCTTATAACTGTTTCAAACTTTATAGTACCACCTAAATCTTTTACTTGGTTATAAAGATTTGTCGCAAAATCAAAACCAGATACGTTAGGAAGCCCTGGATAATTTTCAAGTAAACTTGCATTAATTATTTGTCCACCATAAGCTTTAGCTTCTAACACTAATACTTTTTTATTAGCACGTAGTGCATATAAAGCAGATGTAAGTCCCGCAGGACCAGCACCAACTATTATAATATCAAACATATTACTCACCTAACAATTCTTTAATTTTATCTTCCATAACCATAGGGTCTTCAATTGGAGATAATCTAAATACTACATTACCTTCCCTATCAACTAAGAATTTTGTAAAATTCCATTTAATATCTGTTGGTTTTTTATATGTAGAACTTATTTTTGTAACAGCTTTCATAGCCATTTTATTTTTTAAACCTTTAATATATTCTTCTGGAGAATTTTCCTCTAAATATTTAAAGAATGGATCAGCATTTTCACCATTTACATCTATTTTTTTAAATTGATCAAATGTAGTTTGATATTTTGCTGTACAAAATTCATGTATTTCATCATCACTTCCTGGAGCTTGATGTCCAAATTGATCACATGGGAAGTCTAAAACTTCAAGTCCTAATTTATTATATTTTCTATATAGGTTTTCTATTGCTTCATATTGAGGTGTGAATCCACAACCTGTTGCTGTAGTAACAACTAATAAAACCTTTCCTTTATAGTTAGCTAAACTAACTTCGTCGCCATTTCTTGTTTTAACACTATAATTATAAATCATTCTAATTCCTCCTTTTGATTTATTACAATTAGATTGTACACAATTTAATTTTATTTGTCAATACTTTTTTTAAAATTTTTTTTATAACTAAATATATTATGAAACAATAACCTTAAAATATTTTAAAAACACACATAAAAAGCAACAATTATGTTGCTTATCTACATATACCAAATGAATGATGCGGAGCAAAAGAATTTTTATCTAATGTCTTAAATGTAAATCCTCTACTTTGTAAATTTTCTATAATTGATGGAAGTGCTGATAAAGTTGAACTTTTAATATCATGCATAAGTATGACAGTATTTTCACTCGCACCAGCTCCATTAGCAACAGCTTTATAAACAGAATCACGTGTTGCATAACCTGATGCATCTCCGCTACTTAAATTCCAATCAAAGTATTGATAACCAAGCTTAAGCATTGTATCAGCAATATCTCTTGTAACTCCAGGGTTTCTTGAACAATGAACCGTATTAGAAGATCCCCCAGGATATCTAAACATATTAGAATAACTTCCTGTTTGTTGTTTTATTATTTCATTCATTCTATTAAAATCATCTACATAAGAATCAACGCTTTTATATACAACATCATATGAATGTGTATAAGTATGAACAGCTATAGCATGTCCTCTTTTTGCTTCTTCACCTATTAAGTATTGATAAT
Organism: Bacilli bacterium; assembly: GCA_017476705.1. GTDB lineage: Bacteria > Bacillota_I > Bacilli_A > RF39 > UBA660 > CAJOJO01. The sequence continues at coordinate 13,190 of JAFUZI010000009.1, read as the reverse complement.
TTGGAAATTGATTAGTTACAAAAAATGTTGCTTTAACACCATATTTATCTAATATAGCTAGAAATTGTTGTGTCAAAGGCCCAGGTCCATCATCAAATGTTAAATATATATTTTTCCCAATACCGTCTTTTAATCTATCAACAACATTAATAGTTCTTATTATAGATTCAGTATTACCAGATTTATCAGTTGCAGTATAAGTGATATTATATTTTCCTACTTTTGATGTATCAACATTACCATCTATTTTTAAAGCTACTTGATCATCACAATTATCTGTAACATTAGCGCCTAATTCATTATATGTACCACCTGTATATATAGTAATATAATTACTTCCATTTAAAGTAATTGTAGGTTTAATATCATCTATTATATTTAATTTTCTTGTAGCTATAGAGCTATTTCCTGATTTATCAGTTACACTATATACGACTTTTTCATCTAAAACATTTACTTTGATTAAACTAGTTAAATCACCGTCTATCTCATCTATAGCTTTGTAGCCTTCCTCTACATAACTTTTGCCAGGGCAAGTATTTCCATTACCAATTAATTCTATAACAGGTTTTTTCTTATCAACAACTTTAACAATTCTTGATTTACTATTTTTAAATCCATTTATAGATAAGTTATAATCTATTTTATAAACGCCTAATTTAGTTGTATCAACAAATCCTTTAACTTTTACTTTTTTAGTAACATTGCTTACAATAAATGTAGCTATATAGCCAGGATCTTTAAATTCAGTATTATAATTAACCTCCATTACTTCATTACCTCTTAAAGTAATATTTGGTTTTGTAAAAATAATTAATATAGATATTAGTGATAATAATAGTATAAATAATACTTTTATTATAAAATCAATTTCATGCTTCATACTATCACATCCTAACACATATATATTATATCAATTATAATAACAAAAAAACAAGTAATTAGCTTGTTTTTATTAATTGCATGTAATAATTAATCTTACTAGCCCATGCAGTGCTAGCAGCATATTTAGGATTAATAGCCTCTGGAGTAGTAAGACCTAAAGCATAATAGTTATTATAAAGATTATCCATAAAACCTTTTATGCCATCTTCTAATGTTGGAAATGACTTATAAGATCCTCCCTCACATCCAGGGCCACCTTTTTGTCCACCAACATTATTACAAGCCTTAACCAAGTGACTACATTCCCAAGAACAACCTGTTTCATGAAGTATAATTGCTGTTGCAAGATAAGGATCAAGTCCTAAATTAAGTGCATAATCAACAATTAACTCTCCCATTCCTGATAAGGTAGAATTTAAATTTTTATTAATTTTTAATGATAATTCATCTTTAGTAAGTCCATCATAAACAATTAAATCATTTACTTGTGTTTCTATTTTGTTTTCATCATTAGTTTCTGTATTAGTAATGACTATATCATTATTATCTACATTACTTTCTGTATCTTCATTTTTTAAAACACTAGTCTTATCTAATATATTATCAGATAATAATAATTCATTTTTATTTAATGTTTCCTTAGCAGGTTTAAATTTCACTTCATTAATAGATTGAACTATAACAAACATGGAGATTAATGCCAACAGGGGTATAACCGAGGCAGCTTTAATCTTCGGTTCTGATTTCACAAAATTCACCTCTTAAATTTTTTGACGAAAACATATTAATTTTATCATTATTAATGATTTATGTCAAACACACTTATAGTATATGCAAGAAGTGAATTAATTATTAAAAAAATCAGCCATTTCAAATTCTTTAGGCAATTTATCCTCTATAGTCATTTCTTTTTTAGTAATTGGATGAGTAAATACTATCTTATATGCATGGAGTCCTAATCTATTCATAGGATTTGTAACAGCTCCATATTTCTTATCTCCTACAATTGGTGTATTATTATCACTCATATGAACCCTTATTTGATTTTTTCTACCAGTTAATATTTCTATATCAAGCAGACTATATTTCTTACTATGTTTTATAAGCTTATATTTTGTAATAGCAAGTTTACCTTTAGATTCACTTGTAGAATAAGTAATTAATCTACTATTTTCTGTCAAATATGATTTAATTGTCTTTTCTTTTTCTTTTGGAATCCCCTCTACTATGGCCATATAATATCTTTTAGTCTTATCCCAATTATCTTGAAGTATTTTTTTAACTTTTTCAGATTTCGCAAATATTAATATACCACTAGTATCCTTATCTAATCTATGCACAATAAATACTTTATTATTTTTTTTCCTTTCATATTCTATAATTTTATGAAACATCGTTCTTTCTTTTTCATTTTCTGTAGATATCGTAAGTAAATGTGTTGGTTTAGATACAACAATAATACTTTTATCTTCATATAATATTTTAATTCTATCTTTTCTCATGTAATAATTATAACAAAAAAGAGCTTAAATATTAAGCCCTATTTTATTTCAATGTAATTTTTATCATTGTTTTGTTCCTCTTTAGGAACTGTTATTTTTAAGATACCATTTTTGAATTCTGCTTCTACTAAAGAGTTATCGAAATTTCCTAAATAAAATGATCTAGAATATTTTCCATAGCTTCTTTCTCTTCTAAGATAGTTCTTATCTTCATCGTTGTCTTCTATAGTCTTTTCGGCTGTAATTGTTAGATATCCATCTTTTGATTCAATTTTAATATCATCTTTATCAAATCCTGGAATATCCATTTCGATATGATAATCACCACCTTTTTCATAAATATCACATTTCATTTTGTTACTGTTAATTGTAGGAACAAAATCATCAAAAATGTCATCTAAATAAAAATTTCTTGGGATTAAATTCATATCCTCGCTTCCTTTCACAATTATAATATAGCACTTTAATTAGCACTTGTCAAGTGTGAGTGCTAATTATTTATATTATATGTTCTTTTTTACACTTTTATACATATTTGATATAATAAATATGGTGATATCATGATAGATGAATTAAATAAAATGATCAATGAATCTGACAATATCGTATTTTTTGGTGGTGCTGGTGTATCTACTGAAAGCGGTATAAAAGATTTTAGAAGCAAAGATGGTCTATATAATATGAAATATAAATATAATCCTGAAGAAATACTATCACATAACTTCTTCATTAATAATACAAGTGAATTTTATAAATTTTACAAAGAAAATATGAATTGTTTAAATAATGAGCCTAGTACTTGTCATACATTTTTAAAAAAATTAGAAGAATGTGGAAAACTTAAAGGAATTATTACGCAAAATATTGATGGATTACATCAAAAAGCCGGTTCTAAATGTGTAATGGAACTTCATGGCTCAATATATAGAAACTATTGTATGAAATGTGGCAAGTTTTATGGTGGAAAAGAAGTTTTTGAAAGCAAAGATATACCAATTTGCAATTGTGGTGGAATAATAAAGCCAGATGTTGTCTTATATGGTGAAGCACTAGATAATTATACTGTGGAAAAGTCAATTGATTTACTTAAAAATGCTGATTTATTAATTGTTGCTGGAACATCTTTAACAGTATATCCAGCAAGTAGTTTTATTAATTATTTTAATGGGAGAAATTTAGTAATTATCAACAATGATCCTACAAATTATGATAATAGAGCATCACTTGTTATACATGATTCTATAAAAAACGTCTTAGATAAAATAAAAATTCAAGGAATTTAACCTTGAATTTTTTAATACTTATATTTATATACTATATTATTATATTTAATTTCACCTGATGAAACAGTTCCATAATCATCAACAGATAAAGATACATATTCAATTTTTAAATCTGTATCAACAAAATGCTTATCGACTATTAATTCAGGTATTTTATAATTAGTACTATTATTTATATTTTCATTTATCTTATCATTAATACTTGCTATATAATCAATTAATTCACTTGGAAGATTATATGATACATTTGTCTCTTCTTTATTCTTTTTAATAACCTCGTAATTATTATTTTTAGATATTCCTCCAACTACAATTAAAACAATAATTATTGCAAGACAAAATGAATTTAATTTAGATATAAAATTACCGTTATATTCACTATTATTTGATCTAATAAATCTGTTAATCGCATTAACTGTAACAATTGAAATTAAAATATATATTATATAAACAAATATATAATAATATAAATAATTAATTCCTGCGTTATATAATAAAATACTTCTTGATGCACATTCAAATAAAATAATTGTTATAAAAATAAGCATTAATGTTTGAATGACATCATTATTTGATGGATAATTCTTTTTAAATGTTATTATGGTTGCTATTCCAGATATTAAAAATGTAGCAAGTGCGCTATATACAACATCCTGATTTGTATCAATTTTAATTCCGTAAAAATAAGTAAATATACCAGTTAAAATAATAAAGATTAAGTCAAATTTAAATGCCAGTGCAAAAGCACTTCTTTGATTTAAATCTTTTTCTTTATTATTTACAATTGATAAACTATTTAAATCATTTTTTATATCATCTATCTCTTTCGTAGTGATTGGAGCATTAATTCTTATTGTTTTATCTAACTCATCTTTAACTGGTTCTTCTATTTTTATCTCTTCTACTGGATTTAAATCTAACACATTAATTGTTTTATCATCTTCTATATTGTCTGGAGTAAATTTTTGTGTTTCTTCTTTTTCAAGTGGAATATTTTCCCAAATATTCATATCAACAGGATCAAGTAAAGTTGTCTTAGTTAAATCATTATTTAACTTATCATTTACCTTATCCTCTATTCCTTTGGTCCATTCTTCCATTGTCTTATGAAGTGGAATAAAGCAACCCTTGCAAAACTTATTTTTACTATCATTAACAGTTCCACATATTTTGCACTTTACATCCATAACATCACCTCTATTATTTATAATTATACAACAAAATCTAATTTTTTTAAAATATATGTTTTAAAGTTCTTTTAGCTCTTCATTTAAAATTGAATATAAATAGATTTTAGTCTCTTTTCCAGTTAATAATTCAATATATTTTTTATATCCATTTAATTGATCAACATAAAGTGGGTCATCTATATTTTTTAATTTATAATCTACTATTTTATATGAATCATTATATTCAAGTAATAAATCTATTATACCGTGATATTCTGTATTATCACTTTTATACATAAATTCATATTCTTTATAAATGTTTATTACATTATTTAATAATCCTTTATTTATAAAGGCTTCTACCTTATTTTTTTCAAATAATGATAATTCACTATAATCTGGATTCAATAAATCAATATTTTCAAATACAGTATGTATCTTCTTACCAAATTCAATATTGTTATATTCATCAATTGTTAGCACTTTATGATTTTCTTTTGAAAAATGTTCCTCATCAATAGTACTAGTTTCTATACTAAATTCATTAACATCTAATAAATTTGAAGAATTAACTAAACTATTTTTATAATTAGATTCTTTTAAGTAATTATAGTTCTTTGATAAATTAAGACTATCTATATTTATTTCTCTTGAATACTTATTAGCTATATTTTCTATTGAATACACCATATCAGCAAGTGATTTATAATTCATTTTAACATCATCATTTAAGTTAGCATCTTCACTCTCTTTATTAGGTAAGACCATAATCATTTTTTCTTTAGCACGAGTAAGTGCGACATAAAAAAGTCTTATTCTTTCAGATATGTTTTCTTTAACATATGATTCTTTAACTAAATCTTTGAATATAGTTGTTCTAATACCATTATCAAACAAAGGAGTTACTATCCCATATTTATTATCATATAAGAACCTACTATTTATATCCTGCATATTAAAGCGATTTGTTAGTTCTGTAAAATAACAAACGGGAAACTCTAGTCCTTTACTTTTATGTATAGTCATTATTTTAACGCCGTCTTTATCATCTTTCATTGGAACTTTTATTTTATACTTATCTGGTTCTTCTACTATTAAGTCTAAGTAATTTGAAAATTCTTCTAATGAATAACCTATATCTGTCATAGTTTGCGCTAAATCTGTTAAATAGTCAATTACTAGAATATGTTTTTTAATATCACCTACAGTAATCATTCTTTCATAAAATTTAAATTTAGTAATTACCTCATCTAGTATTTCTTTTATTGTTTTAGTTTTATCTATAGATTTAATAATATTAAGTAATTCTTCATTATAATTATTATTTGCGATACTTTCAAATATCAAGTTATCGTTCATATTAAACAAGTAAGATCTAAGAACACTCATATATGAATATTTAAAATTTATATCATATTGTTCAGATAATATTAATTTTATAATATTTTTTATTATATATAAATCAACCGAATCATTAAGTGTTATATCAGCTACTACTTGAAGTGGTATATCATTATACTCAAATATTTTTTTATATAAATCAAATGATGTTGACTTATCAATTAAAATAGCAAAATCACTATATTTAGAATCTCTATAATGATCTTTATCCCATATTTGATATTTATTTTTTATTTTAGACTCAATGTCTCTTAAAACTATAAAAGCTTCTATTTCTTGTTTTTTATATTCTTTAGTATTATGGTTATATTTAAATATTTCCAAATTATTATCTTGCTCTTTATCTAGTTTATTTAAATACATTGGATTTCCAAAGTTCATTTTATGGGATACTTTATATTCAGCACCACCTATATTATCATTCATAATAAGTTCAAATATTTCATTTATGTTATTTAACACTTCTTCTCTTGATCTAAAGTTTTTAGTTAAATCTATTTTATAACCATTTATATTTTTAGAATAATTGTCATATTTTTCTTTAAAAAGCATTGGATTTGCATTTCTAAATCTATAAATTGATTGTTTTATATCTCCAACCATATAAACATTATTATTTTCTATATAAGATATAAATAAATCTTGTAAATCTGATGTATCTTGATATTCATCTATCATTATTTCTTTTAATGAATTTTTTAAATCATTTCTTACAGATTCATTTTCATCTAACACTTTTATAGCCATTTTAGCTATATCATTAAATTCATAATAGTTTATATCTAATTTATATGAAGATACTAATTCATCTAATTTATTAATTATTTTTATGATTGCTTTTATATATGTAGAAGATAATTTGATTACTTCTTTTATTTTATCTGATGATTCATATGTTAATAGTTTTTTAACTTCTTTTATTGAGTCATTCAATCTTTCTTTTACTTTTTTAGCATCATCATCTAATCCTCTAAAAGTTGGGAATTTAACTGATATATTAGTCTTTAGCTCATCATAATCTTTTGAATTTATTATAGGTTCAATTACATTTTCTAATTTTAAGTATTGTTCACTATCAAGGTATTCTTCTAATTCATTATATAAAAGACTTATATTACCTATTTTTTTAAATATTAGATTTTCAAATTCTTTTATGGAGTTATTAATAAAGTCTTCATTTAAATAATTATCTAAATAATTATTTAAGTAATCTTTCTTATTATAAAGCAAATCTAATTTATCATTTATTCTTAAGATTGACTTTTTAAATTCTGTATCATCTTTTAGATATAAATCACTAATAAGTTTAGTAAAATCAGGGTCTTCTTCTTTATATAATTCTTCAAATATAGAATCTATAAATTCATCTTTTTTAATAGCTATTACACTTGAATCTATTATAGATATATTTTTACCTACATTAAGTAGATAATTATATTTTTTAACTATTGATAAAGCAAATGAGTCAAATGTTGTAATATAAGCTGAATCTATTTTATCTAGTTGTTCTTTAAGCTCTACATGTTCGGATATTTTATTTCTAATTCGCTCTTTCATTTCATGAGCCGCAGCATTAGTAAATGTAAGTATTAATAACTCATCTATATTAATACCTTTTTTTAGTTTTTCTAATACTCTTTCAGATAATACAGCAGTCTTACCTGAACCTGCGCCTGCTGATACAATTATATTAGAATTATCGTGAGTTATTGCATCTAATTGTTCATAGGTCCATTTAGGCATTGTCCTCACCTCCTAAAAATTCTTTATAATCAACCTCTTTAAGTCTTACAATGTCTTCTTCTTTTTTATAACATATATCTTTAAAACGACAATGTTCGCATCCAGAGAATTCTCCAATTTGTTTCGGATTAATAGAAAAATCTCTAGATTCTATATCTTTTATCGCTTCATTTATTTTATCATCTACATGATTTACTAGTTTGTCCATCTCACCATCAGATAATACTTTAGCATTAGATGAGAATTCATCTTTTAATGTAACACTCATACTTTTTATCATATTTGATTTTATATAGTTTTTATCAAATAATTCTAATATGTCTCTATTAGAATTAGAGTATCCTGTAAGTTTATATTTATTTTTTCTCTCAGTATAATAATCTTTTCCCTCTTGATAGTTATCTATTGGAGGAAGTAAGTGTTGAAGATAGAAACCAGCTATTTCAACATTAATTAGTTCTGAATTTTTTACTAAGTATATATATATTGGAAGTTGCATATCAATTCCATAATATACTTTATCTAAATTAATATCAGGATTTCCTGTTTTATAGTCTATTATAGCAACTACTGTCTTACCATTAAATTCATTATACTTAATCTTATCTATAAAACCTTTAAATGTTACTTTAATTGATGAATCTTTATTAACTGTAAATTTCTTTTCATAGTATGATTTATCTAGATTAGAATCACTATCTTGTTCATTAATAACATCTATTATAAAATGTAAGTCCTCTTTTAATTTATTGATAAAAAACTTTTCTTTATAATTTAACTCTTTATCAGCTATAAAACTATTAAATTCTTTTTCAAAGTCAAAGTTAGGTTTAAATGCACATTCTAAGATGTGATGAAATAAATTACCTATTATTGTATGAAATGTTTCTTCATATTCATTTAGTTTTAAAATATCGTTTAAATAGAATCTGAATTTGCACTTGTAAAAGTTATTAATGCTTGAATAAGATAAATTTAGTTTGTTATCTATATACTTATTAAATAATGATTCATCAATTGTTTTATATGAATTGTCATAATCTAGGTAATTAATATCTTTATAGTTATAATATAATTTATCTAAATTTTTATTATGTATATTAAACTTAATATAATCATCTAACATATAAGACAATCTTAACTTATTATATATATTTGACTTGTTAAATGAATCATTTATATTATTTTCTAATTTTAAGTCTTTTAAGATGGATGATCTATACATCTCTTCACCTTTAGAGCTTGTTATATAAGATAATCTTATATTAGGGCAACTTAATATTATATTAATTGTTTTTATCTTTTCTTGTTTATTTTTATCTAATGATGTAAATAGGCCAATATTTGTTTTTTCTATATCAGTTAGATAATCTTCATCTTTATATGTTTTAGGAAATACTCCTTGATTACAATTTAATATATAATAAATATCACTATTATTTATTTTATCAATATCTACTATATCAACAGCATTACTTATTTTTTTTGAACTGATTTTTTTAGTTTTTAATTCCTCTTTTATTAAGTATTTAACTGTATCATCAAAGGGCGCAAATGCATATTTATTTATAATATCAATTACATATTTTTTATATTCTGATTTTTCTAAAACTTCTAATGCGCTATCTAATGAATCATCTAATTTCTTAATAAAATCTTTAATAACAGGTAGTCCATATAAAGATATTTTATCATTTAAGTTTACCGGAATATTATAAAAAGAAAATATTCTTTTTATATGTTTTTTATAGTCATCACCGACATTTACCAAATGAATTTTATCTATATTTACAGAGTTTACATCTAATAATATAGATAAACAAACCCCATTTATCTCATCTTCAATAGTTTTATATTCAAATAATTTTGGATTATAATTTTTATCACTCTTATTAAGCTCTACTATTTCGTATTTTGATAGTTTATTTATAACATATGGATCTAATTTAATATTATCAAGCACAATTCTTTTAAATGACTTTTTAAATAATGGAACAAATTTTATTAGATTATTATCTTGCAATTCTTTATATAATGAATCTATATATAAGAAGTTTTTTAAATACATATTAGCAACTTCATAACTATAATTATATTTTTTAACCAAGTAATATAAAGCTTCACTATTTATATATCCAAAATATGAATCAATAAATTCTTGATAACTTATTATTTTGATATTTAATAGTTTTTTTGAATCATTTAAAAAACTAAGCAATTCTTTTTTGTTGTCTGTTATTATTAAGTCAAAATTTCTTAAATTGTCCATATTATCACCTAATATTTATTATAACAAAAAAGAAACTCTTTTTAAAGAATTCCTATTTTTCTTAAACTACTTTTTTAATGTTTTTTCATAAAGCTTATTCATTGCTTCATCAAGTGCTTTTATATCTTGCGAACACTTATATATTTCTTCCTTAACATCACATAAAGCATTGTCTGCTTTATAATGAAGTTTATGATCAATACTTGCCCAAAAATCCATTGCAAGAGTACGCACCTGTATTTCTGCATCTACATATTCAACTTTATCTGTTAAATGAATTGGCAATGTTATTATTATATGATAACTTATATATCCTGTTGATTTAGGATTTTTTATATAATCCTTTTCATCTTTTATACTATATTGCCCTGAATTTTTAATTAAATCTACAACTTCATATACATCTGATAAAAACGAACAAACAATTCTTACTCCAATAATATCATGAACATGATTTAACAAGTTATATGAATTTATTTGATATCCTTTCTTACTTAATTTATTAAACGCACTTTCTTGTGTTTTTATACGAGATTTAATATGTTCAACAGGATTATATTTCATTTCATAAGCATAGCTTTTAAGTAATATATCTAACTCTGTTTCTAACATTTTAAGTGCGAATTCATTTTTCAGGTATATCTCATCAATCTTAGCTTGTTCTTGTTCTTCTAACTCTATCATATATTTTCCTTTCTATTCAAACCGCTATGAGATTATATCATAATTATATGTAGATAGCAATAAAAAAAGAATGATAATTCTTTTTTATAAAAACAAATCAACCATTGTACCTACAAATACACCTACAAAATATATAAGTAGTAATATTGATACATTTTCTTTCATATTTTTATTTGTTTTAAATAATAATAATATACCAATACCACTTCCAGTAAGTAGCCCTGACATTAAAGTGCCTAAAGAAATTATTTTAGATAAGTAAAGTTCTGTTATAATAACTGAACTTGCGCAGTTTGGAATAAGTCCTACTAAACTAGCTATAAAATATGTAAAGATATTTTTATTAACCATTAAGTTAGATAAATTATCCTCACCAACTTTAAATATTATTAGGTTAATTAATATATTCGCAATTAATATAAAGAAACCTATTTTTAAAGTATGAATTAAGCTTGAATAAAATATTCCATGATGATCACAACTACAGTGTTCATCAACGCACATCTCATGTATATGTTCATCATTAGTTTGTTTAAATACTAAATCAATTATAAAACCTATAGTTATACCTATTACAACTTTAAATAAAATAATGCCTAATAATATAGATATATCAGTCTTATTTGAAATCATAATAGGAAGCATCTCATCACTAGTAGATAGGAAAACTGCTATTAAAGTACCTAGTGTTATAACTCTTCCAGAAAATAAATTTGCTGCCATTGCCCCAAATCCACATTGAGGTAAAGCACCTAAAACACCTCCTAGTATAGGTCCAAATTTTTTATTTTTTCTTAAAATTTCTTCATTCTTATGTGACATTTTATGCTCAATAAATTCTAATATAACAAAAGTTATAAATAAATATGGAAGTAACTTTATACTATCCATTAAAGCATCATACATTGAATCAAACATATTTATACCTCTTTTCCACATCTATCACAAATACCATTTATGATAATACCTTTTTCACTTGCATTAAAATTATGCTCATTAAATATATGAGAAGTTATTTCATTAATACATTCACAATGAATATGTTTAAGTATTCCACACTTATCACATTTTAAATAAAAATGATTATCACAATTACACTTTTCTAAATATTGATAAAAAACTGTATTTTTATTATCAACTGATTTAGATAAAATAGAATCAAGCGCTAATTTATCAATAAATCTATAAATAGTAGTAAGTCCTATTTCACCATTTAATTCATTATAAATATCTTTAACAGTGAATTTATCATTTTTACTTTTAATAATATTAAATATTTGATCTTTTTGTTTTGTGTTATAGGAATCTCCTCTTGACATATTATCACCTCAATTTGAAAATGGTTTTCATATTCATTATACACTAATATTTTAAAAAAGCAATAATTATTTATAAAATAATACTTTTCACATTATAATCTTTTTTTAACTCAGCAACAAATATAGACTCATTATTAATTGGTGTAAATAGGTATACCTTATTTTTAGTCCTTGTTAATGCTACATAAAAAAGACGTCGTTCTTCTTCAAATGGATATTTATCAAATTCTTTTATATATTTAAGAATTCTTTCTTCTTTTATTTTTGTTGGAAAACCAAGATCACTGTTTTTCATATTTAAAATAATTACATTATTAGCTTCTAGGCCTTTTGACTTATGAACTGTCATGTACGTAAAGGCTATATTTTTATAATAATATTTATTATTTATACACCTAAAGTTTTTATCTATATAATCAAAAATATCTTTATTATTTCTTCCAAGAACTAATAAATCACCAGTATCTATCCTCTCCAATAGTTTTTTAAAATCAAATCTATTTTTATAGTAAACTATTTCAATAGGATTTATTAAATGTTTGTTTGACTTTAAGTCCTTTTTTATTTGTAACTTATTCTTCATTACAAACGAACCTGCTATTTTAATAAGTTCATAGGAATTTCTATATGTATTTTCTATTTTTAATATAGATGAATTATTAAAGTATTTATTAAAATTTAAAAATAAATTTATATCACATCCTGTAAACCTGTAAATTGATTGGAAATCATCACCTACTGCAAGCAATTTCGCATTTGTTTTATCAATTATTTCTTTAATAAGTTTAAACCTTATATATGATGTATCTTGATATTCATCAATAATTATATATTTTATTTTTTTGTCATATGCTTTTTTCACTTTAAATGCTGCATAGATAAGCATATCATCAAAATCTATTAAATTATTATCTTCTAAATACTTTAGATATTTT
>JAFUZI010000080.1 GCA_017476705.1 Bacilli bacterium | reverse complement strand
TTAAAAGGGTGTCATTTTTGGCGTATATAGGAGGTGCAATATGTTTAATAGTTTATTTAAAGATTTTAATTATAAAAATGTAACTGGATTAAATCATGAGTTAAAAGCTATTTATGTATATAATAAGTTTATAAGTGATAATAAACCTATTCTTTTTGTAGCTTCTACTTTATATAAAGCTAATAGTTTTTATAAATCACTTAAAACATATACAAATGATGTATTATTCTTACCAATTGATAATTTCTTAACTAGTGAGGCACTTGCATCTTCACCAGAAATTTTTAATGATAGATTAGATACAATAAATAATTTAATAAAAGATAATAAAAAAATAGTTGTAACAAATCTAATGGGTTTACTTAGATACCTTCCATCTAGATCAAACTATAAAGATAATATAATTAACATTAAAGTAGGAGAAGACTATGATGTTAATAAGTTAAAAGATAAATTAATAGAGGTTGGTTATAAAAGAGAGACTATTGTAACAAAGACAGGAGAAGTCGCAATAAGAGGGTTTGTTGTAGATATTTATCCATTAGATTCTGATAAACCTATAAGATTGGAATTCTTTGGTGATACAGTAGAATCTATTCGTGAATTTGATGTTGATACTCAGCTTACTGTAAATAAATTAACTGAGGCTCAAATTCTTCCTATGTCTGAAAGACTTGATGGCACATTTGAAAGTATTATTAATTATTTAGATAATAACTTAATTATATATAATGAATATAGTGAAATAGAAAAAGAATATAATGATTTATTAAATGAAATAAAGGAATATAATGAGTCATTAGGAATTAATAAAGAATATATGCATAAGCTAGAAGACATTAATGTAATTAATACAATAAATCTAGAGAAGTATGATAATGTAATAGAAAATAATGATAATATTAGTTATATATCATATGATATAGAAGCTTTTCCTTCCGCCTTGGATGAGATTAATAATGTTTTAAATAAATATTTGAAGAATAAAAAAACAGTAGTTATATGTTTAAAAAATCAATATCAAATAAATAAAATAATTGATAATATTAAAAATAATAATATAGTTATAACTAATGAAAATGAAATATTTGAAAGTAAAATAAATTTAATAATTAAAGATTTAGAAGAAGGTTTTATATTTAATAATTATGTAGTAATAAGTGATAATGAATTGTTTCATAAAAATACAAATAAGATAAAATATAAAAATAATTTTAAATATAGTACTAAGATTAGAAATGTTGACAAATTAGAGATTGGTGATTATGTAGTTCACAATGTTCATGGAATAGGTAGATACTTAGGAATAAAAACACTTACAAAAGGTGATTTAACAAAAGATTATTTAGTAGTTGAATATAGAGATTCTGATAAATTATATATTCCAGTTGAAAAAATTGAACTAATATCTAAATATTCTGCAAATGGAGGAATGACACCTAAATTAAATAAACTAGGTGGAATTGAATGGACTAAAACTAAAAAAAGAGTAAAAGAAAAACTAGAAAATATTGCTGGTGAACTATTAGAATTGTATGCAAAAAGAGAATCGAGTGTTGGTTTTGCTTTTAAAAAAGATGATAAATATCAAATTGAGTTTGAAAATGAGTTTATATATGATGATACAGTAGATCAAAGAAAAGTAACCGAAGAGATAAAAAGGGATATGGAAAAATCTAGACCAATGGATAGACTTCTTTGTGGAGATGTTGGGTATGGTAAGACTGAAGTGGCATTCCGAGCTATGTTTAAAGCTGTATACTCTGGAAAACAAGTAGCTTTCTTATGTCCAACAACAATTCTATCAAGTCAACATTACAAAAATGCACTTGAAAGATTTAAAGATTATCCTGTAACTATAGCTTGTTTAAATAGATTTATATCTGTTAAAGAAAAAAACAGGATTTTGAGTGACTTAAAAGAAGGTAAAATAGATATATTAATAGGCACTCATAGAATACTTAGTGATGATGTTATCTTTAAAGATTTAGGCTTACTTGTAATAGACGAAGAACAAAGATTTGGAGTTAAACATAAAGAAAAGATAAAGAAAATGAAGGAAAGTATTGATGTTTTAACTTTATCTGCAACTCCAATACCAAGAACTCTTCAAATGTCTATGGTTGGAATTAGAAACCTATCTTTAATTGAAACACCACCAGTTAATAGATATCCAATACAAACTTACGTGTTGGAAGAAAATAGTAAGATTATTAAAGATGCTATTTATAAAGAAATAGCTCGTGATGGACAAGTATTTATTTTATATAATCATATTGATGATTTAGAGAGAAAAGCTGCTGAGATTAAAATGCTTGTACCTGAGGCTAACATTGTATGTGCTCATGGACAAATGGATAAGAATAAATTAGAACAAGTAATGCTTGATTTTATTAATAAAGAATATAATGTTCTATTATGTACTACAATAATTGAAACCGGTATAGATATTCCAAGCGTTAATACATTACTTATTATGGATGCTGATAGATTTGGTTTATCTCAACTATATCAAATAAGAGGAAGAGTTGGTAGAGGTAATGTTATCGCTTATTGCTATTTAATGTATACAAAAGGAAAAACTATAACAGATATTGCTGAGAAAAGACTTAATGCGATAAGGGAATTTACAGAACTAGGAAGTGGATTTAAAATTGCAGTACGTGATTTATCTATAAGAGGTGCAGGTGACATATTAGGTAGTGAACAAGCAGGATTTATAGATTCGGTAGGAATTGATTTATATTTAAAAATGCTTGATGATGAGATTAAAAGATTAAAAGGTGAAAAAGTAGATGATGAGGTAAAAGATGAACAACCACTACTTGATGTATCAACTACAATAAGTGATAACTATGTAGAAGAGACAGAACTTAAAATTGAAATTCATAGAATGATCAATGAGATTGACAGTTATGAAAAATTAGATGAAGTTAAAAATACTTTAGAAGATAGATTTGGAAAATTTAGTGAAGATATAAATATTTATATGTATGAAGAGTTATTTGAAAAGCTTGCTAAAGATATTGGCGTTGAATCTATAAGACAAACAAAAACATTTATTGAAACAACTTTAACAAAAGAATTAACTAATAACATAGATGGTCAAAAATTATTTTTAGATTTATCAAGATTATCTAGAATGTTTAGATTTAAGATGCATTTGGATAAATTAGTAGTAACACTTGATACTATAAAATTAGATAAACATTATGTATATTATTTAATAGACTTTATGGAAATACTAAAGAATGCAAAAAAAAATGACAATTAATTTTGTCATTTTTTTATTTATCTAAAATATTCATTATATTTGGTATTATTTGTTTTTTTCTAGATACACATCCGTCAATATATGTTCCTTGTTCTAAGTTATCAATTCCAAATGCAAGTTGTAAAGTTTCTTTTGCTTGATCATTATAATAAATATAAGAACCATTCTTAATAATATCAGTTACAAATAAAGCAACAATTGCATATTCATTTACATCAGCTGTATGATTGATAAGTTTAACATATTCGTCTTTTTCATTTTCAATTTCGCTAATGTCAAATGTAGTAATTTGTCCAATTCCAACTTTTTTATTATCAATTGTAAAGTTTTTAAAGTCTGTAAATAAAATATCTTCTTTTGATACACCGTTAAGTGATGCACCTGCTTTTAGCATATTCATACCATATTCATCTAAGTCAACTTTAGCAATTTTACTTAATGTATTTGCAACTTGTTTATCATATTCAGTAGTTGTTGGACTTCTAAATAATAATGTATCTGAAATTATACCTGATAGCATCAAACCTGCAATATTAGTTGGAATTTCAATATTGTTTTCTTTATATAGCATATAAATAATAGTATTAGAAGATCCAACTGGCATATTTCTAAAGTTAATTGGCATACTAGTTCCTAGTGTTCCAATTTTATGGTGATCAACTATTTCTAATATTTCAGCTTCTTTAAGTCCATCAACACTTTGAGTTTCTTCATTATGATCTACTAAAATAACTTTTTTCTTATTAGCATCATTAATATCTGATAATCTAAATACACCTAAGCATTTTCCTTTTTTATTTAAAATAGGATAGTTACTGTAATGTAATTTTTTAGTTTTTTCTATTACTTCATCAATATCTTCATCTTCATTAAAACATACAACATTATTTTCCATTTTAAAATTATGTAGATAATTTGCAAACCAAATTTTTCTTGATGTTGTAAAAGTGTCATAATCTGTTTTGATTATATTAACTTTTTTACTCTTTGCTAATTCTAGATGTTCTTCTTTAATATAAGAATTGTTTGTTAAAATTATAATTTTTGCACCATTTTCAATTGCATATTCAATAACTCTATGTCTATCTCCTACAATTAATCCAACTGTATTGTCAATAGTAACACTATCAACAAATGTTTCATTTTTGTATGATGCTGCAATTATATTAATGTCAAATTCATCATCAAATCTTAAAATTTCTTTGGCATTTAATGTATTTAGTAGGTTATCATATGAAGTATATAAATTTGATAAGTCATCACTTAATTGATATTTAATCATATCTTTTAATGTAACAAGTCCTTTAAAATTCAACTCTTCATCAACAAGTGGAAGAAGTCCAATATTATTTTCTTGCATGTAGTTAAATCCATCATATAATGATTTGTTTTCATTTATATAATAATCCTTAACATAATTAGTATCCATTACTTGTAATTTAACATCGTTTAAATATTTTGGTTCTTCTACATTAAAATAATCTAGTGCATATTTTGTTTCTTTATTAATATTACCTAAACATCTGGCTTCCGCATTGATACCTAATTTTCTTTTTAAATAAGATAATGATAAAGATGCTGCAATACTATCAGTATCTGGTTTTTTGTGACCAAAAATATAAATTTTTTCCATAAAAATCACCCTTACAAGATTATAGCACATAAATTATTAATTTCAAGCCAAAATAAAAAAGAAAGTGAGGTTAATGATGAAAGCAACAGGCGTTGTGAGACGAATTGATGAGTTAGGTAGAATAGTAATACCAAAAGAAATACGTAAGAGTATGACTATAAAGCAAGGTGAAAGTTTAGAAATATTTGCACTTGATGGTGATACAATAGCTTTAAAGAAATATTCATCTTTGTCCAGATTTAATGAAATAGGAAGTGTTTTAATAGAAACATTATATCAAGCGTTAAATAAAGAAGTATTACTTATAGATACAAATAATATAATTAATTATAGAGGTAAGAGAAAAGATACATTTTTAAATAAAGCGATAAGTGATGATGTAGTAAATATTTTAAGCGATAGAACAAAAGTTATAGAAAATAAAAAAATAGATATAACTATAACTGATAGTGTAATAAATACATCATATGTAATTGACCCAATAATTATAAATGGAGATTTAATGGGAGGCATAATTGTTTTGTCTGATAATCAATTTAATAAAGATGAAATTAGTTTAATAGACTATACAAATAAAATTTTAAATAATTATATTGAACAATAAAATATATTATGTTATAATTGCAAGTAGAAAAAAGCAGTGAAGGAAAGAAAAATAACAGCGTTTTCATAGAGAACTTATGGTTGGTGGAAATAAGTAAAACAAGTTATTTTAAATGGCTCTGGAGCTTTCTTAGTGAATATTTAGCTAAGGACGTTACTATGCGTTAAATAGGTTGAGGCAAAGTTTTACTTTGTAAATTAAGGTGGTACCACGCGGGGAAGCGTCCTTATACTAGGATGCTTTTTTTATATATTAAGGAGGATTTTATGAGACATTTTGAAAAAATAAGTTTTGAACAATTTAAAAAAGATATAGCTGATGATATCGAGCTATATAACGCGTATAGTTTACCAAAAAGAGGAACTAAATATGCAGCAGGATATGATATATTTTCTTTAGAAGATTTCACATTAATGCCAGGTGAGACAAAAAAAATAGCTACTGGTATTAAAGCTGATATGATGGATGATGAAGTTTTATATATCTTAGTTAGAAGTAGCATGGGATTTAAATACAATGTTAGACTTTGTAACCAAGTAGGTGTTATAGATAAAGATTACTATAATAATGAAGGTAATGAAGGACATATATTTATTAAAATAAAAAACGAAGGAGAAAAAGAATTCGTTGTAAATAAAGGAGACGCTATTGGCCAAGGAATCTTCATGAAATACTTAATCACAGATGATGATGAAGTAGATAGTGTTAGAGTCGGAGGAATAGGAAGTACAAATAAGGAGGGATAATATGAATAAAAAATATTATATTTCAACAGCAATCGCTTATGCATCAGCAAAGCCACATATAGGAAATACTTATGAAATAGTTTTAGCAGATGCTATAGCTCGTTATAAAAGACTAGAAGGTTATGATGTATATTTTCAAACAGGAACTGATGAACATGGTGAGAAAATAGAAAATAAAGCACATGATGCAGGTGTTGAACCACAAGCATATGTAGATGATATAGCTTTAGAAGTTAGAAAAATATGGGATGTCATGAATACAAGTTATGATAAATTTATTAGAACTACTAATAAAACTCATGAGGAACAAGTAGCTAAAATATTTAAAAAATTATATGATCAAGGCGATATTTATTTAGGTAAATATGAAGGACTTTATTGTACTCCTTGTGAATCATTTTGGACTGAGGCACAACTTGTTGATGGCAAATGCCCAGATTGTGGAAGAGATGTAGAAAAACGTAGTGAAGACGCATATTTCTTAAAACTAAGCAATTACAGCGATAGATTAATTGAATATATAGAGTCTCATCCTGATTTTATAGAACCAGTTTCAAGAAAAAATGAAATAGTTAATAACTTTATTAAACCAGGTCTTCAAGATTTATGTGTATCTAGAACATCTTTCGATTGG
This sequence comes from Bacilli bacterium, assembly GCA_017476705.1. Classification (GTDB taxonomy): domain Bacteria; phylum Bacillota_I; class Bacilli_A; order RF39; family UBA660; genus CAJOJO01. The sequence goes on along the minus strand of JAFUZI010000080.1, from coordinate 3,861 downwards.
GGAATTCCTGTTTCATTTGATGATAAGCATGTAATATATGTATGGATAGATGCGCTATCTAACTATATTACTTTCTTAGGATATGATGTAGACGGTAATAATGCAGATGAATTTAAAAAATATTGGCCTGCAGATGTACACTTAATAGGTAAAGATATCTTAAGATTCCATACAATTTACTGGCCAATTATGTTAATGGCACTTGATTTGCCTCTTCCTAAAAAAGTATTTGGTCATCCATGGGTATTATGTGGAAATGATAAGATGAGTAAATCAAAAGGAAATATCATGTATGCAGATGATTTAGTAAATCTTTTTGGAGTTGATGCTATTAGATATTATCTACTTCATGAAATACCTTTTGCTCAAGATGGAACAATTACATATGATTTATTAATTGAAAGAATTAACTCTGATCTTGCTAATATTTTAGGAAACTTAGTTAATAGAACAATTTCAATGTCTCATAAATATTTTGATGGTGTTATATATGAACCAACTGCTATGGAAGAGATTGATAATGAATTAATTAACTTAGTATTAGAAACTAAAGATAAAGTAACAGAAAAAATGAATGATATGAGAGTTGCAGAAGCAATGGATTTAATCTTTGATATTTATAGAAGATGTAATAAATATATTGATGAGACAACTCCATGGGTTTTAGCTAAGGATGAAACTAAGAGTGATAGACTTAAAACTGTTTTATATAATTTAGTTGAATCTATTAGATGTGCAACTGTGCTTCTACAAGCATTCTTACCTGAAACTGCTGATAAAATATTTAAACAATTAAATACTGAGAATAGATACTTTGATTCTATTAACTTTAATGGAACTGAAGCTGGTACTGTTTTAAATCAACCAGAACCATTATTTGCTCGTATTGATAAAGAAAAAAAATTAGAAGAAATAGAAAATATGTAAAATGTTGTAAAATGTCATAAATTGTAGTATGAATTGTATTGAAATGCCTTATTCTCTATGTTATATTATGTTTGTCGCTGTTCTTTAAAGAGAAAGGAAATCGTAATATGTCAAAAAGTAAGATATGGGAACTTAAGTATGTTTTACTAGCAATTTTGATGTTTATCGTTTTAGTGACTTGTAGCTTTATAGAAAGCCATAATTATCTTGATGCAATGTATTTATTCTTTATATTTACATGCATTATTAGATATATAATTATTGAAAAAACAAATAGGAACTAAAATGTTCCTATTTTTTATTGGGAGGAGTTATGTATATAGATACACATTGTCATATAATTCCTAGTGAATATGATAATTTAACAGATGTAATTAATGCGTTAGAAAATAATATAGCTATTGTAAGTGGAGATTCTGATTCAACTAATAAAGAAGTAATTGATGTGATATCCAAATATCCAAATCTTTACGGAACTATTGGTATTCATCCAAATGAGATAGATAATGATATAGATCAATCACTTAAATATATAGAAACTAATTTATCTAATCCTAAAATAGTTGGTATAGGAGAAATAGGGCTAGATTATCATTATGGTAAAGATGACGCAAAATTACAAAAAGATATATTTATTAAACAATTAGAGCTTGCTCGTAAGTATAATATGCCTGTAACTATTCATTCTCGTGATGCAGCTTTAGATACTTATGAAATAATAAAAAATTATAGAGATTTAAAAATAACTTATCACTGTTATTCATACAGTGTAGAGATGTCTGAAATACTTTTAAAATTAAATATTAAATTTGGAATAGGTGGAGTATTAACTTTTAAAAATAGTAAAACTATTAAAGATGTAGTTAAAAAAATACCTCTTGGAAATATTTTACTTGAAACAGATAGTCCATATTTGGCACCAGTTCCATATAGAGGCAAAAAAAATATGCCTTCTTATGTAGTATATGTAGCAAAAAAGATTGCAGAAATTAAAAATATTTCCTATGAAGAAGTATTAAAAGTAACAACATATAATGCAATTAAACAATTTGACTTAAATGTTTAATCTGTGATACGATTTATATAGAATAATTGAGGTGACTTAAATGAACATAGGTTTACTTGGAATTCTTGCCAAGTGGATAACATTATTAACTGTATCAGTAATATCTAATCTTGGAGGATATAGTGAAAATTCTATTTTAGCTAAAAATGATATTCTTACCAAGAATGGTGAAATGGTAAATTCAATTGAATATAAAACTGTGACACAATATAATAGTAAAGTTCCAAGTAATATTACTAATATTGTTCAAAAAGGTAATGTTGGTTTATCAATTTTAAATAATGCAACTAAAGAAGTAACAGTTGTAGATGCTCCTGTTGAAGAGATAGTAGAAAAAGGTACAGGAGCTTATGGTATTTATAAAGGAAAATTAGTTGGATATGGACCTGATTGTAAAGGATGTAGTAGTGAAGGATATTTATCATGTAAAACAGAGTCTGGAAACAAGTTTAGTTTAAAATATGATGGTATTTATTATGACGATGATGAATATGGAAAAGTGAGAATACTTGCAGCAGATAGGTCTAAATTTAAATGCGGAACAATTATTAAAGTTGAAAAATCAGATGGAGTAAGCTTTTTAGCTGTTGTAATGGATACTATTGGAACAAAGCTAAAGGATGGAAGAGAATTAATGGATTTAGCTTATCCATCGCAAGAGGATAAAACAGTATTTGCAGCAGATGGATTAGTTGGAAACAATGTAACATTTAATGTACAAAGATGGGGCTGGTAATTACAAGATGAACTCTTGTAATTTTTGCAAATATGTGATTTAATTATATTAGGTGATAGTATGAAAAATATATTAATGATTTTTGCTGGATTATTAGTTGGAGCGTTTTCAACAGTATTGGCATCATCTTTATTTGCAAGTAATTTAACATATAATCCAAGTGATAAATCATGGAAGGTTACTAATGTACAAGCTGCATTGGATGATTTATATAAAAACCGCGCTAAAGTAGGATTAAACAGTGCAGAATTGATTGTAAATAAAGAGGAAGTAACAACACAAATCTCATTTAATCCAACAGACGTATATAAATATTATGTTTTGACAGATGTATATTTTTCTCCAACTATAGATTATGTTTCTTGGTTAGAAAAAATAGATATTGATAATATTACGAATGCAAGTTATATAAATATTGGTATGACAGGTCGAAATGGTGGCGGATCTAGTGGTGCTTCAAGAAGCTTTTTGATAATTCCAAATGGAAGTAATAGTGCAATAACTGTTAGCTTAAAAGATAAAGCTGATTCTGTATCTATATATGGTATAAAATAGGTTTAAACAAATAAAACTAGTCAATTAACTAGTTTTTTTGATACATTTTGTTTGTATGCAACATAGTTTACTTTTTAAAATGTAAACAGCCTCTATTTTTCTTGTTTTATATTGGTATGTTTAGTATAATTGTTATAGTAAATGAGGGAGATATATGGAATATTCACCAAATAAAATGAATCAATTTTTAAATAATAAAAGTTTTAATTTTAAAAAGAAATTTGGCCAAAACTTTATTATTGATGAAAATATTATTGATAAGATAGTTGATAGTGCATGTATTGATTCTGATACCTTGGTTATAGAAATAGGGCCTGGTGCTGGGTCACTTACTTACAAATTAGCAAAAAAAGCTAAACAAGTCTTATGCTATGAGATAGATACAACACTAAAAGATATTTTAAGTGAAACATTAAATGAATATAATAATGTTGATATTACGTTTGATGATTTTTTAAAAAGAGATGTAAACTCGGATTTAAAAAAATATGACTTTAAAAAACTATATGTTGTAGCAAATTTGCCATACTATATAACAACACCAATAATTACAAAAATAATAGAAGATGAAATTCCA
>JAFUZI010000008.1 GCA_017476705.1 Bacilli bacterium | reverse complement strand
CGAACGCTTGTTCACTTGTCAATAAAACGTTATTTTCTAATTATATAATGTTTCTTGAGGTGCCAAAATGTCACCTCAAGTTTAAATAATCAAAAAAAGAAAGAATAAATCTTTCTTACATAAAGTTAGAACATTTACCACAATCTATATTCATGTTTTGACATTCTTCACTACATGAATACTCTGGTCTATAAGTATGTTTATAGATATGTTTATTTATAACATGTGTATGAATTGGGCATACATGTGGTACTTCATGATAAAATTCCTTTTCAATACATTTATTAATAGTTGGTTCAATTACTTGAGGCTCCATATACCCATTCATATTCATATCAAACATGTTTTGCCTATTATTACAACATCCAAACATTTTAATTCCTCCTTACCTATTTTATAGTATGTAGAAATAAACTATTTGAATAAGTTAAATGTCTTATATTATAAAAAAACCATTTTATTTAGAATGGTTTTTTTATTTAACATCTTCTTCAGTTGTATCACCAATAACATGCACATCAGCAGGAACTATACCTTGAACATCAATTTCATTCAAAGGCTTTGTAATATCTGATAATGCATTAACTAACCCACTATCTTGTATATTATCATCTTCATTAGGAACTATATCATCTGATGGTTCCATATCATAAATTACATCTTCAAAATTATTTGTTTCATTTTGTGCATTTATTTTTGATGTTTGTTTTGAAAAAATCATATCTAGTTTTTCTTTTATTTGTTCTTTTTTAAATGGTTTAGCTATATAATCTACGAATCCTTCACTCTTATATTTTTCTTCAGCTCCAGATATAGCATCAGCTGTAAGCGCAATTGTAGGAATATTAAAGCTTGGATTTTCTTTTAATTTTTTTAGTGCAGTCTCACCGCTCATATTAGGCATCATTATATCCATTAAAATTAAATCATACTCACTTCCAGTTATTACTTTATCTAAGCATTCTTGTCCATCATAACACTCATCTATTTCAAAGTTAAAATCTTGAAGTGCTTTTCTTGCTACTTTAATATTTAATTTATTATCATCTACAATTAGTATTTTTTTATCTCCAAACATATTTGACGAATCTGTTTTGTCAATTTCTATTTGTTGTTTAACTTGAATAGGTGCGAATAATTTACTAATTTTTTGTGGCACCTGAACCATAAATATTGAGCCTTTACCAAATTGACTTTGAACATTAATTTTACCGCCCATCATTTCAACTAATGCTTTTGTAATAGCAAGGCCAAGTCCTGTTCCTTCTGTTGTAGTATTTAATTCTACATCTAATCTATCAAATTTATTAAATAATCTATTTATATGATCTGCTTTAATACCTTTACCTGTATCTTTGACACTTATAATTAGATTACAAATATCTTTTTGATTTATGCATTTTACATTTAATTCTATTTCACCTTGATCTGTATATTTAATAGCATTAGTAAGTAAATTATTAACTATTTCTTTCATATGAATTTTGTCACCAAGTAATTCATATGGAATATCTTCAGCAATATTAATTTTAAAATCAATTGGTTTTTCACCTATTCTCGTTGCATCTATTTTAGCTAAATTTTCAATTTCTTCTTTAAAGTTATATGGTGACTCTATTATTTCCATTTTATTAGCTTCTATTTTATTTATATCTAATATATTACCTACTATTTCTAATAGTGTTTGAGAGGCACTCATAATATCTTCTGAGTTTTCAACAACATCATGTGGTAATTGGTCTTTATAAGATAGATTGTCTTCAGATAGTCCTACTATAGCATTTAGTGGAGTTCTTATCTCATGTGACATAGAGCTTAAGAAATCTGATTTTGCTCTATTAGCTTTTTCTGCTTGATCTTTAGCAAGTTCCATTTGTCTTAATAATTTTAAATCAGGATTTTCAATTGTAAAATACATTATTATAAATACATAAGCAAATAAAAAATTTTCAAACATTACATTTGGAATATATTTTCTTAAATAAATACTTATAATATAAAATAAAATCAAAAAAGCAAATGGAATGTTCTTCTTAAATTCTTGATTTTTTTTAAATATCATTAATGCATATATAATTATTGAAACTAAATATACAATAGTTGCTACTAATACAATATCATATGATATACCAAATCCATCTAAAACATTATCATGATTTACAACTGTAAGTGGTGTAATAAAACATGCTAATGTTACTATATAAAATGATACAAAGTATACTTTAATTAATATTTTTTCTAAAGTTTTTTTAAATTTTAATAATTTAATATTATAGCAATTAATATATACTGTCAGCAAAACTAATAATGACATATATACTTTTTGCATCAAACCAATAATCAACTCATTACCAACAATTTTGGCATATACGAAGGAAATGATTGAAATTACAATATCTATAAAATTCACAACTAACAAGTGAGAATATATTTTTGTTTCGTCATTTATATCTCTTTCACCACTATAAAACAATATCATGAGTAATAATTCTAGCATAAGAGCAATAAATGGTAAAATTAATGTATCCATATTATCTCCTCATTTCTATCTTAATCTGCCTCTAAATGAAAATGCTTCATCAGGATCAACTTTTGACTTATCATGATACATTGTATCAAATACATCTTGTAAGCTAAACTCATATTCACATTTTTCTACTATTTTTTGTTGAAATTCTTCAACTGTTATATCTTCCATACTTTTTCTATCAACAACTTTTTGAGATTCAAATACTCTCCATTTTTCTGTTGCTAATGCATCTCTAAGTAATTGATTTGCTTCATCAATATTCATATCAGATATTTGCTCTGGTGTTATATTTTTACCTATACTAACAAAAAATTTATTATCGTATTGTTCTATTCCAACAGGAATAATTTCTGCATTTGTTTTTCTAGCTAAATCAACAGTACCATTATATATATCCATTACTGGTTGATTTGGAGATATATTCCAGGCACCTTCTGGAAATATTAATAAACTACCATTTTTATTTAATAATTCTAGTGCTCTTTCTTTTCCTATTCTTCTATCAATTTTATTATTTGTTTCCATACAAATAACACCATTTAATGAAAGCAATACACCACCAATATCTCTATATAATCCCTTTGGATCTCCCAAAAAAAGATATGCTGGATCTTTAATAGCTTCAAATACTCTTTGAACATCATTTCCACCTATATGCGTACACGCAAAAATAACAGGTCTTTTTGTTTTTGTATTTTCCCTATTTATTACGTTTATTTTTTCACCAGATATAATTCTATCAATTTTAATTATGCTTACCAAAAATGAATGAATTTTTTCTCTTATTTTTATATTTTTTAATTCAACACCATTATCAAATAAATGCTTTCTATATCTTCTATAATAATCACTTATTTGTTCAATTGTCATTTTTCTTAATTCAAAAAAATTTTTTTTAGAAAATGCTTCATCAGGAGTCATTGGTTTTTCATAATAATTAACTAATTCTGATAAACTCATTGAATCAAATTTTGCTTTACCAACTTCCTCTTCAATTGAGTTAAAAAGATTATAATAATAATCTGCAATTTCTACTTCTGTCATTTGTTCTAGTTCTTCATATTTTTTTAATTCCATAATACCCATCCTAAATATCATTATCTTCAGTATAATTATATCACATAATTTATTGTTATTTAAATGTTTTTATAATAAAAAAGAAAGATTATTTCATCTTCCTTATAATTTTTTTCAAACTTGTACAACCAATTTTTAAATAAGGCAATTTAATACCCACTTTTTTCAAGTAATTTATCAATGTTTTCTTTTGAAGCATAAATAGTTATATAATTAGTCCCATAGTCAATTATCTTTTTATTATTAATATCTTTGACAATATTTCTGAATTCATCAAATCTATCTTCATTTATATAATCATTATATAACCAATTGATATCACTATCATATTTTAATTTAAAATATTTTGAGTGTGTTGATACAACTCTTAAATCTGATCTATTTTCTTCTTCATAGTTTACATAGCCTAAGCTTAAATTCTCATTCATTGGTATAATAATTTCTTCTTCTACTTTATCATTTTTGAATTCAAAATTAGTAATACTTAAAAATGATAGTCCAAATCCAAGACCAAGCGTTATTATTGATACAAGTAATGTTCTTTCCATAAATCTATAGTTATATTTTCTATTAATTACAAAACAATATAATGAACTTATAAAAACTAACAAAATTATAATTGATGAAATTAATACGATAAATCCACCAATAAATAATAAACCTGTTTTAACAAACATAAATGATAAAACTAAAAATACTAATAATGTAAGTAATACAAATACAGCAAATAATAACATTAATGTTATAAAACATTTAATAAATAAAGATAATAATCTTAATAGTCCAGATATGAAACGATATTCTGAGTGCTTTGGATCTCTTATAATTACTTTCTCTATTTTCTCAGGACTGTATTTTTCTTCATTTTTTAATTCAGGTTTTTCTCGTTTAACTTCTTCTTTTTTCTCATCTTTTAAATAATAATCTAAATATCTAATTTTATAAACATATATTACTAATATAAAATCTAATATTAAAAAACCTGTTTTTAAAAATATAATTATTAAATCAAACACTTTTCTTAAAATGTTGTGATAATTAAATACATCTAAAATATTTCCAAATAAACCTTTAACAACCCCAATTACAATCAATGATAAACAATAAAATACAAGCATAAAAAATATTTGTTCAAGTATGCATCTTAACACTTGTGTTTTTGTCATACTATTTAACATATCATATGATTTAGATACAAAATGTAAAAAACTATCTATATATTTATTAATATCAATTTTACTATTTTTTTCTTCTCTTACTTTTTTAATATCTTGATTTAATAGCTCATCAATATTTAAATCAAACATACGACATAATTGTATCATTTTATCCATTTCAGGATAAGATGTACCAGACTCCCATTTAGATACTGACTGCCTTGATACATTTAATTTATCAGCTAACTGTTCTTGTGATAAATTATTTTCTTTTCTTATTCTTTTTAAATTTTCTTTTAAATTCATAAATTCACTCCTTCACAACTCAATTCTATAAAATAAACCGGTTGCGTTCTACCAATTTTTAGTTGAAATTTGTATATTTTCAGTTGCAAGTAATAAAATTATACCATAAAAAAACAAATAATTTAATTTATTTGCTTTTTCTTGTACTTAATATATCTTCAATTATTTCCATATTTTCTTTTGTGTTTGGTATATCACTATTTAAAAATTCTGACTTTTGTTCATATGAAACATTTTTATCATCCAAACGTCTTGTCATAAATAATAATTCATTTTTTAATTCTTCTGTTGATTTTTCGTTTAAATCTTTTCTTTGCATACTTTTATACTCCATAAAACCTCCATAATTTTAAAATGGCATTTTAAAATTTCCATTTTTCATCATTTTCATCATTTTCTTCATTTCTTCAAATTGTTTAAGTAGCCTGTTTACTTCTTCAACACTTCTACCTGATCCATTAGCAATACGAATTTTTCTATTTGCTTTTAAAATACTTGGATTTCTTCTTTCTTCCATAGTCATAGATTGTATAATTGCTTCTATATGAGCAATATCTTTAGGATTTATTTGAACATTTGTTAAGCCCATTTTTTTAGCACCAGGAATCATTTTAATTAGATTTTCAAGTGGCCCTAATTTTTTAATTTGCTTCATTTGATTTAAAAAATCATCTAAATCAAATTCTCCTTTTTTAATTTTTTTTGCCGCTTTCATTGCTTCTTCTTCATCTATTACAGACTCTGCTTTTTCTATCATAGACATTAAATCTCCCATACCAAGTATACGAGTAGCCATACGTTCTGGGTAGAATTCTTCAAGTCCATCTAATTTTTCAGAAACACCAATAAATTTAATTGGAATATTAGTTAAATGTCTAATAGAAAGTGCGGCTCCACCTCTTGTATCACCATCTAGCTTAGTTAAAATAGCACCAGTTAATGGAAGTGAATCATTAAACCCATTTATAACATTTATTGCATCTTGACCTACCATTGAATCAAGTACAAGCAATATTTCATTAGGTTTAACTTCAGCGTTTATATTTTTTAACTCAGTCATCAGTTGTTCATCTATATGAAGACGTCCAGCTGTATCTATTAGTACATAATCAAAATTATGTTCTTTAGCATACTTTATAGCATTTTTAGAAATTTCTACAGGATCATTTGTACCTTCAGAATATACTTCTATATTTAACTCACGACCTAATTGCTTTAATTGATCAATAGCAGCAGGTCTATATATATCACAAGCTACAAGTAATGGCTTTTTCTTATATTTTTTACGCAACATATTAGCAAGTTTTCCAATAGTTGTTGTCTTACCACTACCTTGAAGTCCAACAAGCATTAAGATACTTGGACTTCCAGATATATATAAATCACTTTTTTCTCCACCTAGCAAATCTACTAATTCATCTTTAAGTATTTTAACAAATACTTCACCTGGTTTTAGACTTTTAGCGACTTCTTCACCAAGTGCTTTTTCTTTAACATTATTGATAAATTCTTTAACGACTATGTAGTTTACATCAGCTTCTAAGAGTGCGAGTCTTATTTCTCTTGTGATTTCTGATATATTTTCTTCAGTAATTTTACCATAGCCTTTAATTTTATCTATGGCTGCTTGGAGTCTATCTCCCAAACTTTCAAACATTATAAATCCCCACCTTCTATTATGGTCGCTATATCACCATTTTTTACTAAATGAGCATTGGCATCATCTAAATCCAAATGAAGTTCAAAGAATGATTCTTCACTTACTTTTAAACTAACATTAGATATCATACCACCTTTAATACCAGGAAGTATTACATTTACTTTATCATAATTAGATAATCCATACAACTCTTTTTGATGTGGTGTTATATGAATATGTCTATCCGCTATGATACATCCTTCATTTAGTTTTAAACTACCAGCTGGCCCTACTATTGTTATTGGGCTTGATCCCTTAATATCTCCAGATTCTCTTACGGGAGGATTCAATCCTAATTTAAAGGCATCAGTTTTAGATATTTCAATCTGCGTATATGAGCGAGTTGGGCCTACAACTCTAACATTATTAATTACTGATTTCTCAGTTTTTAATGTTACAAAACTATCAGATACAAATTGTTTTGGTTGATTTAAATTTTTTATATTATTAAGTTTAAAATTTTCTCCGAATAAAATACATAAATCAGAATCTGTTAAATGCACATGTCTATTAGAAACTCCTATAGATACTTTCATATTATCCTCCTATATTATAAATTGATAACACTATTACCATTTTTATATCAATCTACTATCTAAAATAACAGTATAACCATATTAATTATATCATATTTTTTTTATATATTTAATATTATTTACATGAAAGGAGTATTCATGAACAACTATTTTGATCCTAATGTATTTAAAGGGCAGCAAATATATTCAAATGATAATATGCCAAATATTTTAAATAATAGTATAAATTCAAATTACATAAATCCTAGCAAAGGTAAAAAGGTTACTATATATACATCATTTCCAAATACTAATGAACAAAAAGAATTAAAAGGCATAATAGAACTTATAAATATAGAAAATTTAATTATTAGTAATCCAACCGATGGCAAATGGTATTTAATACCTAAAAAATATATAAATTACATGATATTTGATGAGGCAATAAATTATATAAATTTTTAAATATAGTGTAGAAAAATGTCAAATTATTTGTTATAATTTTTATAGGTGATAATATGAATTTATTTACATATATTTTGCTTATCATAATAGCAGTATGCATAATACTTATTTGGTATATAAGTATCTATAATAATTACCAAAATTATATAATAAGAATGAATGAAGCAGAATCATTTATTGATAATACTTTAAGAAAAAGATTTGATCTTTTAAATAAGTCAATTGATATTATAAAAAATGTTACAAATACAAAAAAAGATGTTTTAAATATTATTAAAGATTTAAAATCAGTAAAACTATCTAACTTTGATTTAGATAGAAAGCTATATGAAGCAATAAATGAATTTAATGGATTAAAGGAAGCAAATGAAGAACTTAAAAATAACGAATCATTTTTAAAAGTAGACTTAGGATTAATTGAATCCGAGGCAGAAATTGTAGCCGCAAGAAAATATTATAATGATATAGTAACTGATTATAATAAACTAGTTAGATCTTTTCCTTCAAATATAGTTGCTAAAATATCTAGATATAAAACAAAAACATATTTCGATGGGAAAAATATGGAAGACGATGATACTAAAGATTTTAAATTATAAAATAACACTTTAAAGGTGTTATTTTTTATCTAGTTTTAAATAAATTAAAAAGCAAGTAATATTTACTTGCTTTAATCTTCATCTATCGCATATAACTTAACTAACTTATCGTATATACCTTTTTCTACTTTATTAAGTGAATTAATAGCAATTTCTAATGATTTTCTATATTCACCATCATAAAATAACTTTTCAGCATATGTAAGATACTTATCTAAATCATCTTCATGTGATCTATATCTATTTCCATATACAATTGCCATTTCAGCAAATTTAGCTGCTTTCATCATTTTTTTAGTTGTACCAAACAACTTAAACACTAAATCACGAGCTGTATCAACACGTGTATTTAAAACACTAACTGTAATTGGTTTTTTATCTAGTTCTTTTACAATTTCTTTAATTGCACTTTGTGCCTCTTTAAGCTCTACAAAATAATGATTTGGTATTACTGGTAAATTATACTCTCTAATTTTATTTTTAGATTCTCTTAAAATAACTTTTATTTCTTCTAATTGTTGTCTTGCTCTAATCTCATCATCTTTCATATTTCCAATAGAATCAAGTATCATATCAACTTGCTCTTCTAAATTTGCAAGTCTAACAGATAATCCCTCTATTTCTTTTGTAAGTTGTGAATAAGCAAATGTATTATTACCAGTGTGTTCTAATAATACCTTATAATCCTCATTAAGTTTTGCTAGATCTGTTCTAACATTTTCTAGTGTTTCTATATCCTTTTCAGTTAAATCATAAGCAGTTCTTATTTTATCCAGCTGATTAAACATTTCTTCTAATATATTGTTATTTTTTCTTAACTTTTTACTAAATGTTTTATTAGCTTCTTCATAAACATTTCTATTAACTTTTTCTTTTTCAAAATCAGTAAATAAAGAATCAAAATAGTCAGATAATATTTTTAGTTCAAATAAACTATCTTCGATATTCAAAACATGACTTCTATCAATAATATCATTTATTTTTTTATTTGCTTCACTAATATTATATTCTACATTTAAATAATCTAGTGGATAGCCAACTTCAATCATTTCTTTGTATTCATTTTCTGCTTCACTTATTTTTTTAGGTAAAACGCTTGATGTCATTAAATATATGCTTGGCATTTCTTCAATAACATTTGCCATGTGTTTTAATAATTCATCAATTGCTTTTACAATTTGTGTAACTTCTGCAAAATCATTTTCTTCCATAGATATTTCAAATGATTCAAATTTCTTAGCTATATTTTCAAATTGAAGATCAATTGCATCTTTTGCGTCTCCAAAAGACTCTTTATCACTACTAAATTTTTTATATAAATCTCTATAAATTGCTTTTAAATTAGTTATTAAGGCTCTATTTCTCTCTTCACTTGTGGTGATTTCTTTTATTTCATTAAGTAAGAAATCTGAATTAGTTCTAACCTTATATATTTCCATCTCTAATTTAGCAATCTTATAAATTGTACTTTTATAATCTTGTTTAGATAATGAATAATCTGCATCAAGTAGCATATCTGTAATATTTGGTATTTGATTAGTTCTAATTACATCAAGTCTGTCTTTCCAATTATTATACATAGTCTCTAATTTACCATTTTTATTTAACGATTCTATTTTAGATAACTCTGGTATAATTGGCATACTATCAATCTTATTTTTTTCAATTTCCAAACTAGATAAACGTTTTTTTACTTTTGAATAGTTCTTTCTTTGGATCAAAAGTAAAACACCTATTATCATTATGATAGCAAAAATAGTAAGCAATATCATTGAAATAACAATTGTACTGTTCACTCTATCACCTCGCTATTATAATTTTATCACAACAATAAAAAAAATTCATCAAATTTAGAGCTATTTTTTAAAGTTTTCCTTAAATTGTTGACTTATAAGGGAAAAATGGTATAATTATATGTGCGTATTCATCTAGCAATAGTCTTTGATGATATTAATGTGTTTATTACCAAATCGGGTTATTGTGTAACTTATGCTAGAAAGCGAAGATATTTGAGTAAACACCCTAATATATAAAAAGATAAAAGCCCTGATGTCTCGCTAGAAAGAAAGGGATATATATGTCAAGATATACTGGTTCTACTTATAGAAAATCAAGAAGACTTGGATTTTCAGTTTTAGAAAATGGTAAAGAATTAGTAAAAAAACCTTACGCTCCAGGTCAACACGGAGCTAGTCGTAAAAAAGTTTCTGATTACGGAATGCAATTACAAGAAAAACAAAAAGTTAGATTTATGTACGGATTAAGTGAAAAACAATTAAAAAGAATTTTTGCTGATGCTGGTAAAATGAAAGGTGTTCATGGTGAAAACTTCTTAAAATTACTAGAATCTAGATTAGATAACTTAGTATATAGAATGGGATTTGCTTCAACTAGACGTGCAGCTAGACAATTAGTTAACCACGGACATATTACTGTAAATGGATCTAAAGTTAATATTCCATCATACAGAGTTAAAGTTGGAGATGTTATTGGTTTAAAAGAACAATCTCTTAATCATCCAGCAGTACTTGCTTCATTAGAAGCTTGCAAAAACCGTTCTGAATTCGTTACATTTGATGAAACTAAAAAACAAGGAACTTTTGTTAGACTACCTGAAAGAAGCGAACTTAATGCTAATATTAATGAATCATTAATCGTTGATTTCTACAACAGATAAGATTTACTTATCTGTTTTTTTTATAAAAAAAAGAGTAATTTAATTACTCTACTACATATTCTACTTGATCTATATCTTTTAACTCAACATCAATATTTTCAGATACATCAAACTCTTCATCTGTTGTAAGTGTCTTATTAACATCAACATCAAGTGATAAAACAGTTACTCCCTCACTATATAAAATAACTTTAACTTTTTTTACATTAATACTTTTATCTCCTCTATTTGCTATATTAAAGAAAATTACATAGTTATTTGTACTATCTTTAGTAATTGCAAAATTTTCAAAGGATAAATCTCCAACTACTGTATTTACAACTTTATCTTGAAGAAATATATTTGAACTTTGTTCATTTTTTTTATTATTATTTGTTTTATTTGTTTTAGTATCTTTACCACATCCTGTTAAAGAAAATAGTAAAAATAAACTCACTAAAATTGTAACTATTTTTTTCATATCATCACCTAATATTATAATATAATATATTATTCTTTTTTTCAAGTATATAAAAAGGATTTTTTTAATCAAAAAATCCTACATAATATTTTTTCTTTCCACGTCTGATTACAACCATTTTAGATTCAATAGCTAAATCTTTATTGATAATTAAATTTTCATCAGTTACTTTATCACCATTTACACTAATAGAACCAGCACTTAAAAATTCTCTTGCTTCTCTTCTTGATGATGCAATACTATTATTTACAAGTAAGTCAATTAAAGTGCTCTCTTCTAATTTAAAGTTAGGAACATCTTTGAATGCGTCTTTTGCCTCTTCATAAGAAAGATTTTTTATATTTCCACTAAATAATGCCTCAGATATTTTAACAGCCTTATCAAATTCCTCTTTTCCATGTAGGAATGTTATAACCTCACGAGCTAATGCTTTTTGAGCAATTCGTGCCTCAGGCATTTTATTATGCTCTATTTCTATACTCTCAATTTCTTCTTTAGATAAAAATGTTAATTTTTTTAAATAATCTATTACACATGAATCATCTGTATTGATTAAGTATTGATATAACTCATATGAAGATGTTTTTGTCTTATCTAACCATAAAGCATTACCTTCAGTTTTACCAAATTTAACACCATTACTATCTAATACTAGTGGCATTGTCATACCGAATAATTCAACATTATCTTTTTTACGAGCAAGTTCAATACCAGTTGTAATATTACCCCATTGATCAGATCCAGCAACTTCTAAAGTTACTCCTTTATCATGATATAAATGTAGGAAATCTAGTCCTTGCAAGATAGTATAAGCAAATTCACAGAATGTTATACCTGATTCTAATCTTCTAGAGATAATATCTTTATCTAACATATAATTTACATTTATATATTTACCATAATCTCTTAAGAAATCTATTGTATTAATTTCTTTTATCCAGTCATAGTTATTAACAACTTCAAAGCCAAATATATCATGTGCTTGTTTAGATAAGCATTCTACATTGTGTTCCACTTGTTCTTTAGTAATCATTGGTCTTTCATTTGATGGTTTAGGGTCACCTATTAGACCAGTTGCTCCACCTACTAAAAGAATTGGTTTATGACCAGCGCGAGCAAGACGTGTTGCTATTAAAAATGAAGAAAAGTGTCCTATATGCATTGAATCAGCTGTTGGATCAGTTCCTATATAAAATGTTAGTGATTCTTCATTTAATTTACGTTCTAATTCAGGAGAACTTACATCTTTAATAAGTCCTCTCCATTTTAACTCATCATATAATTTCATTATTTTTCACCCTCCATTATTTCTACACCATTTGATGTACCAATTCTAGTTACACCTTTTTCTATAAACGCTACTGCAGTATCATAATCTTTAATACCACCACTAGCTTTAACCTCTAATATATCTGATTTAACCGAATTAATTATGTCAATATCTTCTAAAGAAGCACCACGAGTACCATAACCAGTTGATGTTTTAACATAATTTACAAAGCATTCATTACATATTTTAACTGCTTCTTTAATCTCATCATCAGTTAAATAACATGTTTCAATTATAACTTTTACACATTTACCATCTGCACTATAAAAAACATCAGTTATTTCTTTTTTTACATACTCATAGTCTTTATCTTTTAAAGCGCCTATATTAATTACCATATCTATCTCATCAGCGCCTTTTTCAATAGCATCAATTGTCTCATATACTTTAGTTTCTATTGTATTTGCACCAAGTGGAAATCCTACTACAGTTGTAACAAGTATATTTGAATCTTTCAAGCACTCTTTTGCAAGTTGTACATAATGTGGATTTACAACTACTGATTGAAAATTATACTTTATTGCCTCACTACATAACTTTATTATATCTTCTTCTTTAGCATAAGCTTTTAAATTAGTGTGTTCTATATATTTATTTAATTCCATTATAACATCTCCCTTAATTCAATAATACTTCTAATTCTTTTATAATTTGTACTTTTATATTTATCATCACTATCAATTAATATTGCATCAAGCCCTGCATTAATAGCTCCTTTTATATCAACTTCTATATTATCACCTATCATTATACATTCACTTGGATTATTACTTCCACATGCTTTTAAGAAGCTTTCAGCACTTGGTTTAATAACTTCTTCACCACCAATTATTTCATCAAAAAAATCATATAAATCAGCTGTTTTTAATCTGTTTTTTTGTACATCAGATAAAAAATTTGTTAAAACTACAAGTGAATATTTACCACTTAAATACTTAATAGTATCAATAATCTCTTGATTTTTAAATGCCATATGTCCAAGTCTATTAAGCCAACTATCCATAAATGACATATCTAAATTTAAATTAAGTTCTTTATTAAATAAATCTAGCATGTTTTCTTTTGAATATACTTTATAATATTTTTCATATTTATCAACAAGCTCATTTAATTTCAAATAATCAACATCTATATTATATTCTAAAACGGTATTCTTAATTGCATCTATATATCTATCATCCCATTTTATCAATGTATCATCTAAATCAAATATTAT
>JAFUZI010000079.1 GCA_017476705.1 Bacilli bacterium | reverse complement strand
AATTCTCTTTTCATTCTATCTACAATGATATCAAGGTGTAACTCACCCATACCAGCGATAATAGTTTGTCCAGTTTCATGGTTTGTACTAGCTCTGAATGTTGGATCTTCTTCTGCAAGTTTTTGTAAAGCTATAGCCATTTTATCTTGGTCAGCTTTTGATTTTGGTTCAACAGTTAATTCAATAACTGGTTCTGGGAATTCCATAGATTCCAAGATACAAGCATTCTTCTCATCACATAGAGTATCTCCAGTAGTAGTATCTTTAAATCCAACAGCAGCAGCGATATCACCAGTATAAACTTCAGTGATTTCAGTTCTGTTGTTAGCATGCATTTGAAGAATTCTACCTAAACGTTCTTTTTTGTCTTTTGTAGCATTTAATACATAAGAACCACTTGTAATATGTCCAGAGTAAACTCTGAAGAATGTAAGTCTACCAACAAATGGATCTGTCATAACTTTGAATGCTAAAGCACTGAAAGGTTCAGAATCTGATGGATGTCTTTCGATTTCATTACCTTTCATATCAACACCTTTAATTGATGGAATATCAGTTGGTGCTGGCATGTAATCGATTACAGCATCAAGTAATAATTTAGTACCTTTATTTCCAAGTGCAGTACCACACATTACTGGGAAGAATTCATTAGCTAAAACACCTTTTCTGATAGCTCCTTTAATTTCTTCAACAGTAAGTTCATTACCTTCTAAGTATTTTTCCATTAAAGCATCATCAAATTCAACAACTGATTCAATTAAGTTATTTCTCTTTTCTTCAGCTATATCTTTTAAATCTTCTGGAATTTCAATCTCTGTTGGTTCTTCTTTTTGTTCTCCATCATAATGATATGCTTTCATTGTAACTAAATCAATAATTCCAGAGAATTCTGATTCAGCACCGATTGGCCATTCAATTGGAGCATAATTAACTCCTAATCTTTCACCAATTGATTTTAAAGACATTTCAAATGAAGCACCTAATTTATCCATTTTATTACAGAAAATCATACGAGGTACTTTAAACATATCAGCTTGTCTCCAAACTGTTTCTGTTTGTGGTTCAACTCCAGCATTTGAGTCAAGTAATGCTACAGCACCATCTAAAACACGTAGTGATCTTTCAACTTCTACAGTAAAGTCAACGTGACCTGGAGTATCGATTATGTTTAATCTATGACCTTTCCAGTATGCAGTTGTTGCTGCAGATGTGATTGTAATACCACGTTCTTGTTCTTGTTCCATCCAGTCCATTTGAGATTCACCATCGTGAGTTTCTCCGATTTTGTGAATTTTTCCTGTATGGTATAAAATACGTTCAGTCATTGTAGTTTTTCCGGCATCGATATGAGCCATGATACCGAAGTTTCTTGTTTTGTCTAAACTATATTCACGAGCCATAATTTAGTTTCCTTTCTACCATTTATAATGAGCAAATGCTTTATTAGCCTCTGCCATTCTATGTGTATCTTCACGTTTTTTAACTGCTGCTCCAGTTCCTTCTGATGCATCAATTATTTCATTTGCTAAGTTTTCAGCCATTGAATGTCCGCCTCTTAGTCTTGCATAATTTACTAACCATCTAAGAGCTAAAGCTTGACTTCTATCTGCTTTAACTTCAATAGGTACTTGATAGTTTGCTCCACCAACTCTTCTTGATTTAACTTCTAAAGCTGGTTTGATGTTTTCCATAGCAGCTTCAAATACTTCCATTGGTTCTTTGTTAGTCTTTTCACTTATGATATCAAATGCATCATATAAAATTCTTTGAGCTGTTCCTTTTTTACCATCTAACATAATTCTGTTAATTAATTTAGTAACTAATTTTGAATTATACATAGGATCTGCTAAAACATCTCTTTTTGTTGCACGTCTTTTACGCATATAAATCCTCCTTACTAATCTTTAATTTATTTTAAATTATTTAGGTCTTTTTGTACCATATTTACTTCTACCTTGACGTCTTTTGTCAATTCCAGCTGTATCTAGAGTACCACGAACTACATGGTATCTAACTCCGATAAGGTCTTTAACACGTCCTCCACGGATTAATACAACACTGTGTTCTTGTAAGTTGTGTCCTTCACCACCGATATAAGCAGTAACTTCCATACCATTAGATAATCTAACACGAGCATATTTTCTTAATGCTGAGTTTGGTTTCTTTGGTGTCATTGTAGCTACACGAGTACAAACTCCACGTTTTTGTGGTGATGTTTGTTTAGTAGTTTTTTTAGTTCTACTATTGTAACCAACTGATAATACTGGTGATTTACTTTTTCTAACTTTTTTGCTTCTTCTCTTTCTTACTAATTGATTAATTGTAGACATATATGTCCTCCTCCCTTTACACACACCCAGGTGTTTCATTTTCTCTCTAATTAAAGATTTACCGAAGTAAATCTCTGATTAAAAGTCCTTACTAATATATCAAATATTTAATGTTTTGTCAATAATATTTAATGATTAATTTTTAATTAAATTTTTAAGCCTTTTAATAACCTTTTTTTCTATTCTAGAAATATATGACTGACTAATTCCTAATTTATCAGCCACCTCTTTTTGAGTATAT
The DNA here is from genome assembly GCA_017476705.1 of Bacilli bacterium. GTDB lineage: Bacteria > Bacillota_I > Bacilli_A > RF39 > UBA660 > CAJOJO01. The sequence continues at coordinate 18,366 of JAFUZI010000079.1, read as the reverse complement.
TCTTTATTATTATCAAGGCCATATCTTAAAGTCATAACTTCTTTATCTCTAAAAGATAATTTTGAAATTTCATTTTTTAAAATTAGTTTATTACTCTCTTCTTCTAAACCTTTAGTTACAATATCAGATTCAGTTCCAATAATATCTTCTAGGTGAAGTTCATTTCCATCTTGATCATAAGTTAAACTATCTTCTAAGCTTATTTCCTTTCTTTTCCTTTTGTTTTTTCTTAAAAACATGAGTATTTCATTATCAATACATCGTGATGCATATGTCGCAAGTTTTATATTTTTATCTAACTTATATGTATTTACTCCTTTGATGAGCCCTATTGAACCAATAGATACTAAATCTTCTAAATCAACTCCTGTATTTTCATACTTTTTAGATAAAAACACAACAAGTCTTAAATTATGCTCAATCAATTTATCTTTAGCATATATATCACCATTCAATGCCTTTTCAACGTAATAAACTTCCTCTTCCTTAGATAATGGTGGTGGAAGTTTATCAAGACTACCTACATAAAACAAATTATTTTTAAGAATAAATAAATTTCTTAATTTTAATATTATTTTTTTTAACATATTTCACCTATTATGGTAGGATTTAAAATACATCCTACCCCTTCCATACCTATTTTTTTTACTAACCCAACTCTAACATTATGACACCTAATATTATTTATATAAACACAATCAGGCTTTATACATTTTATTACACTAGTATCATTAATAGTACTCAATGGAATAAATGTATATTTTTTTAATGATTTAATATTATTTTCTTCTATTACAATAACAGGTTTCTTTGATATAGGATCAACTAATTTGTTACCTGTATCCAAAAAGCCATTTAATTTAATCAGTTTATTTTCATAAACAATATCAACCCTATAATATTGCGAATAATTAATTTTTAAATCTTTAAGCTGATGTAAATATATGTATATTATAACTGGACTTAGAAGAATTAAAGCAAATATATTTATACTAATTCCCTTATGATAAAAAACTAATCCTTCATGAAAATAGGAAAACTCAATATTTAAATAATATAATGTACCACCTAATACCATACTTATAAAATATAAAAATATTATATTTTTTAGAGTATATAAATAATTCTTATAGCCAAATGTAATTAGGCACATTAAAATACTTACAATTATCTTAAATATAAAAAGTTCAAAACTAGTTATATTTAAAAATAAAAGAAATGTAGTCAAACTTCCAATGACGGAGCCTATTATTATCTTTTTTAATTTAATATTACGTCTTAGCGCAAGTGATACACTTAATAGAATTAAAAAATCAAATAAAAAATTAATCATAAATATATAATCTATATATATCCTCACTATAATCACCACGTTTAGTATAAATTAAAAAATATAAACTTTTTGTCTTTTTATATTCAAATTTAAAAAAAATATGGTATAATGCTTATGCGGAGGGAAAAGTATGAAAGTTATAAGAAAAGAACTTCCAGAAGGAGTAAAATCAAAATTCATTACTAAAATAGGAAAAAAAGTTAAAGTTGTTAATACAAAATACTTAAAAAATAGAACTAGTAATGGAAAAATTAAAAGAGAAAAATAATCTCTTTTTTCATATAAAAAGAAGAAACTATAAAATTTCTTCTTTTATTTTTGGATTTTTTAAAGCACTTACTAATTGATCTACTTCATCTTTAGTATTATATAAACCAAAACTAATTCTAACCGTATTTTTAATATTTAACTCATCTTTTAATATTTTAGAGCAATGATTACCTGCTCTTACACATATATTATATTTATTTAAATATATTGAAAGGTCTTGTGCGAATATATCTGAATAATTAATTGTTATAATTGATGATTCACTTTCCTCATTATATATAATTAAGTTATCTATTTCTTTTAATCTTGATACTGCATATTTTCTTAAATCATCCTCGTGTTTTTTTATATTATCCATACCTATATTATTTAAATAATCTATTACACTACCAAACCCAATTACACCTGCAATATTAGGTGTACCTGCCTCTAATAATGAAGGAAGTTCATCATATATACGAGTAAAATCACTATCATATATGCTATTCATTCCACCACCAAATATAATTGGTTTAATATTTTTTAAAATTTCTTCTTTTCCATATAACACACCAACACCTGTTGGACCATACATTTTGTGAGCTGAAAATGCTAAAAAATCTATATCCAAATCTCTTACATCAACTGCCATATGAGCAACACTTTGAGCCCCATCAACAAGTACTAATATATCTTTAGAATGAGCATATTCACATATTTCTTTAATTGGTCTTATATCACCTACAACATTTGATACATGAGCAATTGATATAACTTTTGTTTTATCAGTTATAGCTCTTTTTACATTATCCAAAGTTATTTTATGATTTTTATCTAAATCTATATATTTAATAACTAAGCCAAGTTCATCTGCTAACTCAAACCAAGGAAGAACATTAGATGCATGTTCACTTTTATCTAATAATACTTCATCACCTTTGGTTAAAATGTTTTTAAAATATCCAAATATTATTTTATTAAGTGAATCAGTTGTTCCACTCGTAAATACAATCTCAGATTCACTTTTAGCACCTATAAAATTTTTAACTAATGTTCTAACATGCTCATATTCCATATCAACTTTTAAACTTAAACTATAATCTCCTCTATGAGCATTACAACTATAGCAATTATAATATTCACTTGTCTTATCACTTAAAACAGTTGGTTTTAATGTAGTTGCTCCATTATCAAAATAAATAACACCTGTATCAAGCATTAAGAAATCACTTCTATTCATTTAATCACCTCCAATACTTTTTTATAATATTATCAAGTCTATCATCATCTATAGAATCAAGTAAAAATCCTTTTACTAACAAATTGATTGCACTATTATGATCTATTCCTCTTAATTTTAAATAGAATAATTCTTCTTCACTAAATCTTCCAATTAAAGCAGAATGATCAGCAATTACATCATTATCATCTATTAAAAAAATAGGGTCTATTTTACATACATTATCATTAAATGTAACTATTCTACTATTTTGATTTAATTCACATCCACTTATTCCCTTTGGAACAATTCCTTCCACTTTAAAATCAATTGAGCCACTAACATTTACTCCGTTATTGACTATCTTACTTATTGTACCTTTAGCATTATGATATAAACGCAAATTAAAATCTTGCTTATCAGTTGCAATTGTTTTTAAAACATATTCAACATAGGCCCCTTCTCCATTTAGATTAATTGTATCGAGTTCTTTTACTTTAGATACATCATAAAATTTTGAAATTTTTAAATTACTCATTTTCTCTAAATTATATTCATACTTAACTTTAACATTTTCTGACTCTCTTAATTCAAATATTTCAAAATTAACGCCTTCTGGTATATTAACTATGACATCTGCTTTAAAATTAGGTATATTATATAATATTTCTAGTTTTGTATCACAAATTGGTGTTATAACTATTTTACATACTCCAAATAATTCATTACACTCTTCTAAATTAACATCAATAGAGTTATCTAAATTAGTTTTAATCTCATCGCTTATTATTATCTTATTCATGACCATCCTCTATTTCAGATAAAATCTTTTCATAGCCTTTTTTCTCTATTTCATCTACTAAAGAAGCATCTCCACTTTTTTTAATATTTCCATTAATCATTATATGTACATAATCAGGTTTAATATAGTCTAAAAGTCTTTGATAATGTGTAATTAATAAAATTGCTGAATCAGATGTTTTATAATAATCCATGACATTTTCTCCAACTATTTTAAGTGAGTCAACATCAAGGCCTGAATCTATTTCATCTAACATAATAATACTTGGCTTTAAAAGTTTCATTTGAAGTATTTCATTTTTCTTTCTCTCTCCACCAGAGAATCCACTATTTACTGCTCTATGAATCATATTTCTATCAATTTTTAATTCATCACATGTTTTATTTATATCTTTAATTAAATGCATTAAATTAAAGTTATTGCCTTCTTTTATATGAAGAGCAGTTCTTAAAAAATCAGCATTAGTAACTCCTTCAATACTTGTAGGCATTTGAAGGCCAAGAAAAAGACCAAGACGAGCTCTCTCATCTGTTGTTAATTCATTTATATTTTTATCATCAAATATAATTTCTCCGCTTACAAGTTTATATCTATTATCACCCATAATAACTCTAGATAATGTTGATTTTCCTGTACCATTAGGTCCCATAATAGCATGTATCTCACCAGACTTAATCTCTAAAGAAAAATTTTTTAGAATTTCTTTGTCATCTATATTAACACATATGTTTTTTATTTTAAGTGTGTGCATTTAAATCATCTCCCATACACATTATATTTTATCAAATAATTTATTATTAAACTAGTATTTATATAAAAAAAGAGTTAATTATTTAACTCTTTTGCTATACAATATGGATATTTAATCTCTTCAATAACAGCCTCTTTGTCTTTATGGAGTTCTGATTCACTACCTTTAGATTTAACAAGCAAATAATTTCCAGTATGTCCTATTAAAAAACCATCTTTATATACCTCTGGTATAAATACTACTTTACTACCAACATACTTTTCAAAATAAGATTGTTCAAGTTCCTTAGATAAATTCAATAATATTTGAACTCTTTCTTTTTTTACATTACCATCTACCTGATGCATTTTTTCTGCCGGAGTACCAACTCTCACAGAATATGGGAATACATGTATTTTAGAAAAATTTATTTTTTTAATAGTTTCAACTGTTTCATTAAACTCATCATTTGTCTCCTCAGGAAATCCAACAATAACATCTGTTGTTATAGAAATATTAGGCCTTACAGATCTAATTTCATTAACTTTATCAATAAAGTCTTCTTTTAAATATTTTCTATTCATTCTCTTTAATACTGAATTAGATCCTGATTGAAGTGGTAAATGTATATGATCTACTAAAACGTTACTTTTTTTAAATACCTCTAAAACTTCATGTGTTATTTCATTCATTTCGATAGATGATATTCTAAGACGTTCCAACCCATCAATCTCTACTAAATAGTTTAACAAATCTGCAAAATTAAAATCTTTAAAACCATAATGCCCAGTATGAATTCCTGTTAAAACTATTTCTTTATGGCCACATGAAACAAGTTTCTTAACCTCTTCGATAACTTCTCTTGGATCTTTGCTTCTAACTTTTCCTCTAGTATAAGGGATTATACAATAACTACAATAGTTTTCACAACCATCTTCAATTTTTACATATGCTCTAGTTTTATCAAATGTATTTAAACTCATTTTTTCAAAAGAACTATCCATAACATCTTTAATATCAATTATTCTATTACCAGTTTTTTTATATTCTTCAATATAATCAACTATTTTGGACTTTCCAACATTACCAAAAGCAATTGATATTTCATTTATATTAAAAATCTCATCTTTTTTATTTTGAATCATACATCCACACGCAACTATAATTGCATTAGGATTTTTTTTATGTACTTGTCTAATAACCTTTAGTGATTTAGAATCTGCCGTATTAGTTACACTACATGTATTTATAATTGATATATCTGCTGCATCTGATATACCTACCTCAGTATATCCAGCACTTTTTAACAAGTCTCTCATAACATTTGATTCATAAGAATTAACTTTACAGCCAAGAGTCATTATATTAAAAGTCATATTATCACGTCCTTCAAGGTTTAATGATATCATATTTTATTAAAAAAAGAAATAACTATAAGTTATTTCTAAACTCTTTTAAAGCTTTTAAAAATTCTGTATTTCTTTTTATCTCATCTGATAAAGGTTCAACATCAATAGATTGTTCTAAAGATGCATGCTTAGCTTTCATAAGTTCTTCTTCTGCTAATTTATCATATGATTTTATTTTAGGATACTCAATTTTATTATCCATCTTACCAAATATTGGTGAAATAAAATCGGTACTCTTAAATTTGCTTTTATTATTATTTGTCTCTATTTTAGCAATTGCTTTTTTAACTGGTTTAACTAATTCTTCTTCTTTTTCAGTCAAAGCATCCATACTATTAAATTTCTTTAACTCATTGATATTGATAATTGCTGCATCTTCTTGTTCCTTTTCATAATCATCAATTGATTTAACATTACTATTTTGTAAATCTTTAATACTAATTATTGCATTATCATCTTGTTCTTTTTCATATTCTTCAATTGATTTTTGTTTTTTCTTTTCTAAATTATTTTGCATATCATTAAGCATTTCTTCTAAATTTAACTTAGTAGGTTCATTCGATTCTATTTGAGTAACTTTAATAGATTCTATATTTTTTTCTTTATCATCTCTAGGCTTTGCCTTAACAATATCATCAATTAAATCATCAATCTCTTCTTGATCAATCATTTTATCTTTATAAATAATATAAACGATTAATCCTATAATTGCTATTAAAATAATAGTCGATGTTATAATAAGTAAATTGCTCGAAATTGAAATATTAATCATTTTTATCACTCCGCATTAATATAAAATATATTCTTCTAGATAAGTAGCCAACTACATTGTAGCACAATTAAATTTTTTTTAAAATATTTTTTATACAATTTGTCAAAAAAAGAAGATTTTTCTTCTTATTCTGATATAGTTGGATTCATTCCTATTGGTTCTACTTGAATAAATGTATTTCCATCATTTACAATGACTTCACTTCCATCTAAGTATTTATACTTAGTTTTATTTGCTCTTGAATCTTTATGCCATGTTATTTCTTTGGCATATCCATTAGTTATATAATATCCTTTACCAGTTCCAACATTTTTCAAATCTTGTCTTCCATAACTATCCATTGTATGATTTTCAACTTTTAAAATTAATATATTTTTAAAATGATATTGTTCTCCTGTTATATAATCTTTATGTACAGAATTATTTGCATATCTTAAATAATACTTATTATCGCTATCGTAGATATAAGATACAGTCATATAATTTGAATATGGAATAACAACCTTATTAGCTACTTTTGAATCACTTTGAACAGGTATTCCTGCGTTTATACCTTCAACATAACTTTTTATAAAAGATGTACTAGTTAATGATAATCCACTACCATCATTTAAATTTAATATAACACTATCTTTTCCAAGATTTATTTCATTTGCGCTATATTTTAAAACCAAATTATCTTCTACATTATCAGTTTTATACTCTGTTCTATAAGCTTTTCTTTTAACAGCCTCTTTAATACCATCAGTTGATGTAATTGCTGTATGCTCTAAATTTATCTTACCAATTAAATTTTGATCTCTTGAAAATCCATAATCATATAATCCATTTAAGTTATTTACACCCAAAGATCTAATATCAGACTCAGCTTGTGGAGACCATCCCCAGTGAACATATATTGCATCATTTTCAAGTGCATAATCTAAATAATAATGTCTTGAACTTCTTACAGGGCCAATTCTAGATACATCTTGATCTTTAAAGATTGCTAGCATACGAGTTATACCACCTTCTACAATAAACTCATATACTATCTGTGCTTTATCAAGTCCTGAATGATATGGTCGAGCCTGATTATGATTATTTATCATAACAGCAATTGGTCTTGTTTTAGACTCCATATTAAATATTGATATTTTTTTAACTGTCTGTTCATTTTTTGGTTCTAATTTCTTTTTGATTTCCTTTATAGTTTCTGGTTTAAAAAAAATTGTACATGCAAAAATAACAGCAGTAATAATTAAAACACATATAATAAACATTATAATTTTTTTACTTTTCTTCATATTTTTAATTTTTAAAAACAGCTTCTTCATACTTCACCTATCCTAAAATAATTATAGTATAAAAAAAAGAATTTTACAATTCTTTATTTTATAAATGAAATATATATTAAAAAAATAGTGTAAATAAATAAAAGTATAGTACCATTTAATCGGTCAAAATTAGTTGATTTATATTTAATTCCTAGTGCTATTGTAATTAATAATCCAGCAACAAGGCCACCAATGTGTGATGCTATATCAATTCCAGGAATCATAAATCCTAACATTAAATTTAAAATTATAATAGGGACTATTTGGCTTCTAAGTGCAGTTCCTAAATATACTCTATAATGATATCCAAATACTAAAAGGGAACCAAATAAACCAAATATAGCACCACTCGCACCTAATGAATAAGTATTATCAGGCAAAAATGCCATCGATAGCATACTTGATGCAACTAAGCTTCCTAAATATACAATGCTATATTTAAATCGTCCTATAAAGCTTTCAATTTGACTTCCGATGATATATAAAGCATACATGTTAAAGAATATATGGAAAATATCAACATGAGTAAAGCCAGAAGTTATTACTCTATAATATTCATCATTAATATTATTTAAAATTGATAATTTAGCAACGTAAGAATTATCAATATTGCAAAGTAAGAAAACAAGTAAATTTATAAACATTATTAAATAAGTTACATATGGAGTTTTTTCTTTAAATACTTCTTCATTTTTAATTGTTTCTTGCTCATTTTTTTTAGAAATTTCACTTGTAATCTTCATAAACAAATTTAAACCTTTTTCTTTAAATGAAGTGTCTTTAGTAATTGTTGGGAAAACATCTAAAATAAAATCATATTTTTTTAAATCTGATATTTTATCAACTTTTGCAGAATCAACATTTTCTAAATGCATAAATTTTTCTATTTCAACACTATCTCCTAAATTTACAAACAAGCTAAGTGTATTTAAAGAATACGAAAATGTTTTTTTCTTAATTTGTTTCATTATTTGTTTAGTTCTAAACAAATCAAAATTTAACTGCTCGTTATTATGAATATAATTAGATACAATTCTAACTATTTTATAATCACTATCCATATTTTCAAGCCAAATTTCATCTTTGGCTCCATGAAGAACAATTGGACTGTAACCTTTTTCAGTTATAAAATAATGAAGTAATTTCATAACTAATTCATCATTTTTACTTATTACTACTTGATCCATAAATTCCTCCTTTTTTTGTAATTTTCTTCTATTATAACACATAATATCTATTAGAGGTGATACTTTGAAGAAAATTCTTTTGTTTGTAGCATGCTTACTACCATGGTTTTTAAATGTATTATTTATGGGCAATAATGCTTTTTATGATGTAATTAATAAACCATTTTTTGCATTACCAGACTTTGCATATGGTATTGTTTGGACAATTCTTTATATATTAATTGCTATATCAATATATATAATATATTCTGAATATAAATTCAAAGATATTAAGAGTTATAATGCCGCCTTAATATCAAATTATATATTTAATCAACTATATACACCTATTTTCTTTAGACTTGAAAATTTATTTTTAGCTTTTGTGGATACAATTTTAATTTTAATAACTGCAATTAATCTCTACGATGAGACTAAAAAATTAAATGAAAAAGCATCAAAATTTTTAATCCCATACATACTATTTAGTATTTTCGCATGCATATTAAGTATAACAATTTATTTTATGAATCTTTAAATTCTTTCAAAATTTTTAAAAAACATTCAGGTAATTCACTTGAAAATTTCATAAACTCACCTGTTGTAGGATGAGAAAAACCAAGTTCAGCAGCATGTAAGCATTGACCACTATTATCAATTATTTTTCTCTTACCATATACAGGATCATTTACAACAGGATGCCCAATATAATTCATATGAACTCTAATTTGATGTGTTCTACCAGTTTCAAGTTGAAGTTCAATTAATGTAGCATTTTTATATCTCTCTATTACTCTAAAATGTGTTACCGCTTCTTTAGCATTTATATCTGTAACAGACATTTTCTTTCTATCATTTATATCTCTTCCAATAGGTGCATCAATTGTACCAGTATCTTCCTTAATGACTCCCCAAACAAGTGCAATATATTTACGATAAGTTTTTTTCTCTTCAAGCTCATGAGCAAGTATCTCATGAGCTTTATTATTCTTAGCAATCATTAAAAGACCAGTAGTATATGCATCAATTCTATGAACTATACCGGGTCTAAATGTACCATTAATATCGCTCAATTTAGAATGATATATAAGTCCATTAACTAATGTATGATCTTTATTTCCAACCGCTGGATGAACAACCACACCATTTTCTTTATTAACAACTATAACATCATTATCCTCATAAACAATATCTAAGTCCATTTTTTCAGGCTTTAAAGACATTTCTTCTTCAACATATTCCTCAGCATCAATAATATCATTTAGTCTTACTAAATAACTTGTCTTAACACTCTTTCCATTAACTAAAATCTTTCCATCTTTAATCATCTTGCTGACTTTACTTCTACTAAGATTTAATTTATCTGTTAAGTAATTATCAATTCTGACATTTTCTAAATCAACAATAATTTTCATGGTATCACCTACTTTTCTTCTAATGTTTTAAACATAAATATAATACATCCTATTACAATACATATATCAGCTATATTAAATACAGGAGCATTATATCCAAAAATATTAAAATCAAAATAATCAATTACATATCCTCTAACAACTCTATCAATTAAATTTGATATAATGCCACCTAATATAAGGGATTTAACTATTTTATATTGATTATGTTTAAATAGATATTTATATAAAATAAATAGCAAAATAAAAGATACAATAATTATTAAATAAGTATTATTACTTAATATTGAAAAAGCAGCACCTGTATTTTCTAAATAAGTAATATTAAATAATCCAGGAATAATAACTTTTGATATTCCTAATAAACAATAGGTATGAACATAATATTTAACAGCCTGATCAATTAAAACAAGTATTAACGCTAACATTTTTCACCATCTAAATAATTAATTACATCTTCTATTGTATTATTAAAATTACTATAATCAACATTAAACCATTTAACATTCATTTGATTATTAAACCAAGTATATTGTCTTTTAGCATAATGTCTACTTCTTTTCCTAATTAGCTCCAAAGCCTCTTCTAAAGATATTAATCCATCAAAATATTCAAATAATTCTTTATAACCTATTGGAGTCATTACAGCCTTGTTTCTAATATTAGTATCATATATTTTCCTAGCCTCATCAAGCAAACCATCAGCAAGCATACTATCCACTCTTTTATTAATTCTTTCATACAAATTAGTTCTATCAGTAGTAAGTCCAATAAAATCAACATTATATAGCATTTTATTTGTTTTTTCTTTCTCACTCATAGGTTTATTATTAGTTTTATAATAATTAAGAGCCCTAATAATTCTTTTCCTATTATTAGGATGTATACAAGTTTTAGAATCAACATTAATTAACATTTCATACAACTTAGATGTTTCAATATCATCATATGTTTCTTTTATTTCTTGTTCATTTTCAAATCTGTAATCATAAAATAATGCTTTTATATAAAGCCCTGTACCACCAACAACAATCGGTGTTTTACCTCTTTTTTTAATATCATCTATAACTTTTCTTGCATCCGTTTGATAATCAAATACAGTATAATCCTCATCTATATTTTTAATATCAAACAAATGATGAGGTATGCCATCTTTTTCTTTATCTGTTACTTTAGCTGTTGCTATATCAAGTTTTTTAAACACTTGTGTAGAATCAGCATTAACAACCTCACCATTATATCTTTTTGCAAGTTCAATACTCATTTTAGTCTTTCCAACACCAGTTGGACCTACTATACAAATTATATTCATATTATCACCTACTTAATAAACATTGAATCTCCAAACGAAAAGAATCTATATTTATTATCTATTGCTTCTTTATAAGCATTTAAAATGTGTTCACGTCCTGCAAGTGCACTAACAAGCATAACAAGAGTTGACTTTGGTAGGTGGAAATTAGTAATCAAAGCATCTATTGCTTTAAATTTATATCCAGGATAGATAAATATATTAGTCCATCCACTACATTCTCTAAATTCACCATAAAGACTCATAATTGTTTCCAATGTTCTAGTAGAAGTTGTACCAACACTAATAATTCTTCTACCTTCTTTTTTGGCTAGGCTAAGTCTATCTGCTGTTTCTTTACTCATTTGATAAAATTCACTATGCATAACATGGTCATTTATATTTTCAACACTAACTGGTCTAAATGTTCCAAGACCAACATGTAAAGTTACATACTCTATCTCAACACCTTTAGCTTTTAATTTATCAAGTAATTCTTTAGTAAAATGAAGCCCTGCTGTAGGTGCAGCTGCGCTACCAACAACTTTAGCATACACTGTTTGATATCTATCCTTATCTTCTAGTTTTTCATGAATATAAGGAGGAAGTGGCATTTCACCTAATTTATCCAATATTTCATATAAAATACCCTTATATTCTAGTTTAAAAATTCTAATTCCTTCATCTTTGATATCAATACATCTAGCCTTAAGTAGTCCATCACCAAATGATATAACAGTACCAACTTTAACTCGTTTAGCCGGTTTTGCTAAACACTCCCAAGTATCATCTCCTATATCTTTTAACATTAAGACTTCAATTGCAGCATCAGTTTCCTCTTTAACACCATAAAGACGTGCAGGCATAACTTTAGTATCATTTAATACTAACACATCACCTTTATTAAGCAAAGTCTCTAAATCAAAAAATTTCTTATGTTCAACTTCACCCGTAACTTTATCTAAAACAAGCATTTTAGATTCATCTCTTTTTTTTAGAGGTGTTTGTGCAATCAATTCCTCTGGCAAATCAAAATCAAATTCTTCTACCTTCATATATATTATTCATCTCAGCTTTCATGTTATTACATTCTTCAACCATATTACTAGGTATATTATTTTCCTCTAACATAATTTTAGGATACATACCTTTTATACCATTAAGCATTCCATCTACATATCCATCTTTTAATTCTGCATTATATATAATATGTCCTGAATTATCCGGATACTTAACTACTTGAAGAAAACCAAGCCTATCTCTAAAATAAGCATTGATGTTATAATATACCATACTATTTTCTTTCATGCAAGTAATATAGTCTTCATATATTTTCTTATTACTAATCATCTTATTCATTAAAATTACTTCATAAAACATTTGATGATAATCACCATTATCTCGATTTAATTTATAACATAAGCCATCAGGTGAAATAACAGAATCATCTAATACATCAACACTAAAACTATTAATTCCAAGTGATTTATCATCACTTTTAGGATAAATAATATCTGTTTTATGTATTTCATCATATGGATGCATAAGATAATGTAATTCTCCATTCAAGCCATACAAATATCCTTCTTCTGTACAAAAAGGTTTTATAAATTTATAGCCTAAATATATAATTAAAAAATCAAGATAAGGTTCATAATGCTTATAATCTTTTTTAAACTCGTTAAACTTCAGTCTTAAATCTTCATCTTCAGTTATTTTTATTTCCACTATTTGCATAGCTGCATCAGCAATGTCATAATATTTAATTCCCTCTAGTCTCTTGCCATTTGGCATTTCTAAATATGATTCCATTCTATTCTCCTCTTTCAATTCCTAAATGTTCATATGCTTTATTAGTTACAACACGTCCACGATTAGTTCGTTTTAAAAATCCCATTTGTAACAAATATGGTTCATATACATCTTCTATAGTTGTTTGTTCTTCTCCTATAGAAGCTGCAATTGCCTCTATTCCAACTGGGCCACCATTAAATTTCTCAATAATAGCTCTAAGTAAATTATGGTCTGTCTCATCAAGGCCAAGCCCATCTACTTTAAGTTTAGATAAGGCCATATCAATAATTTCATCGTCTATTATTCCATCACCTTTAACAAGGGCGAAATCTCTGACTCTTTTAAATAATCTATTTGCTATTCTTGGAGTACCTCTACTACGACTTGCAAGTGAAATAGCAGCAGCGTCATTGATTGGAGAATCTAGTACATTACTAGTTCTTTTTATAATTTTAGTTAAATCCTCTATATTATAATAATTTAGTTTACAGACAATTCCAAATCTATCACGAAGTGGGCTTGATAAATCTCCTGCTCTAGTAGTTGCACCAACAAGTGTAAATGGTGGAAGTTCAATTCTAATATTTCTACTAGATGAATCGTTTCCAACAACTATATCTAAAACATAATCTTCCATAGCAGAATAAAGTATTTCTTCTACAAATCTTGGAATTCTATGTATTTCATCAATAAATAAAACATCTCCAGGTTCTAAAGTAGATAAAACTGCAGCTAAATCTCCTGCCTTTTCAATAGAAGGCCCACTTGCCGTTTTAATATTTGTTCCAAGCTCATTAGCTATAATATATGCAAGAGTTGTTTTACCAAGACCAGGTGGGCCATAAAGAAGTACATGATCTAATGCTTCGCCTCTCATCTTTGCTGCCTCAATAAAAACAGAAAGATTATCTTTTACTTCATCTTGACCAATATATTCATCTATTTTACTAGGTCTTATTTCTAAATCCTTTATATCTTCATTCAACTGTTCAACCGATAAAATTCTATCATCCATATAATCACCTTCTTTTTTTGTATTATGATAATTAATTATTTAAGCATTAACTTTAATGCATCTTTTATTTGTTCTTCTAAAGATTTTTTAGTATCTATATTAGGAAGAATTTTTTTAATATCAACATTCTTATAACCTAGTGCTTTAAGAGTTTCTACCAACTCTTCATTATATGCTACAACAACATCAGTAGTTTGAGCAAGCTTTCCCTTTAAATCAAGTATAATTTGTCTTGCAACTTTATCACCAATTTTAGGAAATTTTTTTAAATATAATATATTTTCTCTATCAATAGCATCAATTATACCATCTATTGAACCTGTTGCTAAGATAGGAAGAGCCATCTTAGGTCCAAGCCCTTTTACATTAATTAATTTTAAAAACAAATTTTTTTCTTCTTTTTGCATAAAACCATATAATGTATGTTCATCTTCTCTTACATGTTCATATATATATACTTTATATAAAGAATCCACTTTATATGAATATGGATTAGCAACATAAATCAAATAACCAATTCCATTATTATCGATAACTATATAATTAGCTTCTATCTCTTTTACTTTCCCATTTATATATTCATACATATTATCACCATAAAAATTATATCATATAATAAATAAATTTAAAAGATAAAACGAACATATTTTTGCAAAAAGAAAAGGATTTAATTAAAATCCTATAATCATACATCCGACAAAAAATAATGCGCCAAGTAAAAAGGTAAGTCTAGTTATAAATAACTCTCCTCCTCTTTCTTTTCTATTTTTAAATAAACTATCATTACCACCCATCATAGCACTACTTGCTCCTTCAGCCTTTGCTGCTTGAAGTAAAACAATTGCTATTAAAAGAATTGCAACAATTATTAAAAATGTTTTCATACTTATTCCTCCTGCCTTTATTAATCTATCACAAAATAATCAAATTTGCAATTATTTATAAATTATTTCATATGATAAATCATTTATTTTAACATCTATTTTTAAAAGCTGTTTATCATATGTAGTAATTTCTATGTCATCAACCAAATATGTATTAGCTTGACTATCATCACTGAATTTTGTTGTACTATAAATATTTTTCCCTTTAATTAGTTCAAATACATAATTCTTATTCATAAAAGGAATTATATCAACATAAGGAAAGTCTTTTGGATATAATAGTTCGTTACTATATTCATAAGTTTTATTATTATAATCAAATTTTATATAACTATAATCATATTTTCCTTTAATTATTGTATCTTTAACACTCACTTCAAAATCATATTCATTTACAATACTTATATTAGAAGTATTATAATTACTCAAATCAGTTTTTGTACTTGGAGATAGTTTAGCAATCAATACTATTACGACAAAAAATATAAAATATAAACTCATTATAACTATTGATTTATATCTATCATTTTTCCATATGATCTTAATTACATTAATTACTTTACTCACAAATTTTACCTACTAAATCTTGTTTATTTTGAAAGCCATTTATAAAATCAATTGCTTTCATTATTCCTTTACCTTCTGGTTTGATTTTTGTTAAAATGATTTCTCCATTAGATACTTTTATACCAAGTCCTTCTTTATATAGTCCTGATATTTGACCATCTATTAAATTTGATAAGTTATTATCACTCATTAAGCATTCATATACTTTAATTCTCTTACCCATTAAATTGAAATATGCACCAGGCCAAGAATTAAGTCCTCTAACCTGATTATATATCTGTCGTTTAGTTTTTGAAAAATCTATTTTTTCATCCTCAGGCTTTATATTAGATGCATAAGTTGATATTGAATCATCTTGAGGAATAGATAGCGCTGTACCATCAATTATAGATGGAAGTGTCTCTAAAAGTAGGTCTCTACCTAAGATACTTAGTTTATCATGAAGAGTTGAAGCAGTATCTAAATCATCTATTAAAATAGGCTTTTGAGTTATTATATCTCCCGTATCAAGTCCAGCATTCATATGCATTATAGTAACGCCTGTTTCTCTATATCCTTCAATAATAGCTCTATGAATAGGTGCTCCACCTCTAAGTTTTGGTAAAAGTGAGGCATGTACATTAATACATCCATATTTAGGATATACAAGTAATTCTCTTGGAACTAGTTGCCCATATGCACATGTTACAATCATATCAGGATGAAGAGACATAACATCTTGCCACTCATCTTTTAAACTATTAGGTTGAAGTACTAATATAGTATTATCAAGTGCTAGTTTTTTTACTGGAGACATACTTATTTCACCATGTCTTCCAACTGGTTTATCCGGTTGTGTTACAACTGCTTTTACATTATAGTTATCAATTAATCCTTGAAGTACTGGAACAGCAAAATCAGGTGTTCCCATAAAAACAATTCTTAACTCTTTATCTACATTTATATCTTCAATATTCATATAATCACCACACTAATTTTATCATATTTTACTAAAAAAGAGAAATTATTTTGCAATTTCTCCATCCATACTCCATGTTTTAACATCAAGTATTTTAACATTTACAATTTTACCGATTAATTCTTTATCTGCTTTAACATTAACAAGTTTCATAGTATCAGTATAACCCATTAGATAATCACTGTTTTTCTCACTAACTCCTTCAAGTAAAACAGGAACTATTT
Organism: Bacilli bacterium; assembly: GCA_017476705.1. Lineage (GTDB taxonomy): Bacteria > Bacillota_I > Bacilli_A > RF39 > UBA660 > CAJOJO01. The sequence goes on along the minus strand of JAFUZI010000079.1, from coordinate 1,222 downwards.
TATCTTGATATTTAAGGTTTGCATCATGTGCATATTTATTAACTAACTCATTTAATCTATGTAATCTATCTTCTTTAGTTTTTAAATCTACATCATCTTTCATATTAAAAGCTGGTGTTCCAACACGTGGTGAGAAGATAAATGTAAATGCTGAATCATATTTTAATTCATTTACGACATCTAATGTCTCATTAAAGTCTTCTTCTGTCTCACCTGGAAATCCGACAATTATATCTGTTGTTAAACTACAATTTGGAATTTTTTCTTTAATCTTATGAGCAAGTTCTAGGTAAGACTCTTTTGTATAACGTCTTCCCATAAGCTTTAATATTCTACTAGAACCTGATTGTAAAGGTAAGTGAATATAAGGCATTATATTATCATATTTAGCTATTACATCTATCATAGCATCTGTAAAATCCCAAGGATGACTTGTTACAAATCTAACTCTTTCAATACCTATTTTAGCTACATCCTCAAGTAAATTTTCCATGTTATAGTTATCATTTAAATCTTTACCATATGCATTAACATTTTGACCTAAAAGTGTAACTTCTTTATAACCTTGTTCTTTTAAACATTTAACTTCTGCTAAAATATCAACGTGTCTTCTACTTCTTTGTTTTCCTCTAGTATAAGGCACTATACAATATGTACAGAACTTATCACATCCATACATAATATTTACCCAAGCTTTATATAAAGATTCTCTTTTTACAGGAATATTTTCTATAATATCTCCTTCTTTAGAATAAACACTAACTTGTTGTGATTTAGTCTCTATTACTTTATCAAGTATTTCAGGAAGTTCATGAATATTATGAGTTCCAAATACCATATCTAAGTATTTATGCTTACTCATTATCTCTTTTACAACAACTTCTTCTTGAGCCATACACCCGCATATTCCAGCAATAACATCTGGACGTGACTCTTTTAAGTGTTTTATTCTTCCTAAATAACCAAAAACTTTATTATGAGCATTTTCACGGATTGCACAAGTATTAAGTAAAATTATATCAGCATCTTCCATATTATCAGTCTCAGTAAATGACATGTCTTCTAAGATGGCTTTTATATTTTCACCATCATGTTCATTCATTTGACATCCATATGTTTTTACAAAATATTTTTTACCTTTACCTAAACTTTCTAAATGTGCATTCATAATATATTCATCAGTTAAAACTTTAACCTCTTCGCGAGTTCTTCTTTTTGCATT
>JAFUZI010000078.1 GCA_017476705.1 Bacilli bacterium | reverse complement strand
TATAACACCTGTCCCATTTTTTAATGTATCTATTACTTCATCAAAACTAGCATACACAAATGGATTATTCTTATTTATTTCAACATGTACATATTCTTTATTATTTTTATTTTTTTTACCATTTAATGATTCATATTCTGCCTTAAACTTTAATGCATCCATTTTACTATTTTTATTAATATTGGTAACATTTATGCATAAAATCAATGCCAAAGCCAAGACAGAAGATAAAAGTGACATAACTATTTTTTTATCCATACAACTACTCCATTTCTTTAATATCCCTAAAGTTACTTGGGAATCCCATTTTATTTAAAATTGTTTTTAGAGGAACAGTATCAACCTTTCCATCTAACACATCAACTTCATAGCCAATTTGATACAACATGTCGTTAAATTCCTCTTTTGAAAGCATTTCTTTCATAATAATAATTAATGCGAATAAATCATTTTTACCATATTTATATTCATCGTCAGTTTTTTCAATATTTAAACGCTCATGATATATACAATCTGGTATTACTTTTTGAATCCTATGATCATACAAAATATCTTCATGCGCACACAAGTTTCTAAAATTAGATAATATTTGCAAGTAAACTTGTAAAGTTGATGAATTAATACCATAATAACTTGATATTGAAATTTGATCTTCAATTTTTAAAATGCCATATAATTCTGATATAATTCCAAAAGACAATACTTTAACAAGTACCCACATTGGAATATAACCATAATTATTTATATAATGGCTTGTTGCAGCATGTTGTCTTCCATTAATCCTAAGTTGTCGTTTTACCTTATTTAAAACATCATATACTTGTCTAATTTTTATATTATCTTGATTAAAATTTTTAGGATTTAAATAATCTTTTTCTTTAAAACCATATTTTCTAGACATTTGGTATCCAATAACAGATTTAACATTATTCTCAATAATTAAGATATACTTAAACATAATATTTCTTATATTTCTATCAAAAATAAATGCACCATATAATTCTTCAAATGTTGTCCCAGCAATAAAAGTATTATCCACATCATTTCGCTGAAATAGATGTCTGTATCCATTTATGAAAAAATAATTTTCTCTAAAAAGAATTTCTTTTACTTTATCTTCATCATTTATAATCAAGCCCTTGTCTCTTAAAATCTTAACTTGCTCATCAAGTGTTTTAAATGTCTTTTTACTCATAGACATCCTCCCAATCTTACAATAACATTATAACACATATCTATCAATCATTAAAGTATAATAATATCCCTTTGGTAATTGAATTCACAACTTTTTCTTGATAATTATTAGATTTAAGTAGATATCTTTCATTAGGATTGCTTAAAAAGCCAATTTCTATTAAAACACCCGGAACAGTAATTCTCTTTTGAAGATATAGTTTATCAACTTTTTTTATCTTTCTAGATGTTTTTAAATCGCGTTTTAGCTGTTGTTGCAATACCATAGCCAATTTTTTATTTGAACTATTAATATCATCATAAAATACCTGAGCGCCTTTCCAAGAATTTGTATCTTCAGCATTTAAATGAATTGATAAAAATATATCACACTTTGATTTATTTATTAAATTAACCCTTCTAGATAAATCACTTCTTTTTCTATTATTTGTTCTAATTGCTGACAAATCATAATCACCATCTCTGGTCATATAGACAATAGCTCCTAATTTAGTTAGTCCATTGTCTAATTTTTTTGATATTTCCAGATTAATATCTTTTTCTTTTATTCCACCATATAATGCACCAGGATCTAATCCTCCATGTCGGGCATTCTCTTATACAAGGAATTATAAATTAAAGTTCCATATTATTTTAATTTCTCTTGTATTAGTTCCTTTATCAATTTTATCAATTAAAATTTTTGAAATAAATGTATCAACAATAATTCTATCTAATTTACTAATATGTTTATATTTTTTAAAAATGTCACATATATTTTGTTGATTATCCTTTTTGTTTTCTAGTTCTGATATTTCTAAATTTATCTCTTCTATTCGTAAATTATAACTATTGTTATCATTTTGATATTTATTCTTAAGCATAACAAATTCATCTGTTGTTATTATTTTATTTGCCCTATCTTCATATAATAGTGCAAATCTTTCACTATTTAATGCAATCTGTTTGCTTAAATCGTTTTTTTCTTTTTCTAATACTTCTATATCTCTTTTGATATTTGAATGATTTTTATTTTCATAATAGCTTTTTTCTAATTTTGATTGATTATAATATTTATTAATAAGACTATTAATTTCATTTAAAACAACTTCTTCTAATTTCTCATATTGTATTGAATTATTATTATCACAAGCAGAGCCACCAGTTTGTAATCTATTTTTACATTTTAAATATGCTTTAGTTTTACCACTTTTTCGTGGTCCAGTCTTATAAGCTTCTTTAGTAAAAGTTTTACCACAACACTTACAATATACTTTTTTACTAAATATATGTATTTTACCATCTTTGCTTGGTCTTACTCTAGATTTAGAAGTTGTAAACACTTCTATACCATCTTGTATATCTTTTTGTAGTTGTGAATTAATAGTTGAAGAATAAGCTCTTAAATCATTGAACTTAATTATAATATCTTCTATATTATTGGTTACTAAAGCATTATTTAATAAAGATATTTTATATTTTAATTCTAAAATCTGTTCTTCTATGATATTGCCATTTTCAATAGCATTTTCAATTAATGAAATTAAAGAACTAGTTTCTCTTTTTGATAAAGATAAAAGGTCTTTTTTCTTTCTATCATCAAATTTTTTTCTTACTATTTTTGAAATATTAGGGTCAATTATTCTTTCATGACAACAAGCTACTACTCTTTGTTCTTCTTCTGGTATAATTCTTCGTTTATCGTTATCATAAGAAATGTTTTCAGTTCTGTGTTGTATTAATATTCCATCATAGGTTTTATCCATTAATATTTTTCTAATAGTATCTTTATTCCAATAAGTACTTCCATTTGGTGCTACTGGGCAAACATAATTTGAGCCTTTTAATTTTTTATATCTACTAGGTGTTGGTATATTTTTATCATTTAAAATTTTACATATTTTAAAATATCCAAGTCCATTAGCATACATAGAATAAATATCCCTCACAACTTTAGCTGCCTCTTCATCTATAACAAAATGGTACCTATCGCTAGGGTCTTCATCATAGCCATATGGTGCAAATGACCCAGTCCATTGTCCAGCTTCATTTTTAGCTTTAAATGTACTTCTAGTAGAAACAGATTGGTCTTCTAGTCGCCATTGGTCTGTCATAGCTGTTATTTGACTAGATTTCTTATTTCCTTTATTGTTAGTATCAATATTATCAACAATGCTTAAAAACCTTATATTCCACTCTATAAATTTCTTATGTAAATATTTTTCTACAAACTCTATACTTCTTGCAAATCTAGATTGACTTTTGCAAATATAAATATCAGTATTACCAAGTTCACAAAATGTTAGTGTTTTATTCCATTCTTCACGGCTACCATCACTACCGCTTATTCCCTCTTCATAAAATATTCCTACTACATATAGTCCTTTATCTCTACAATAAGTTAATAACATTAAAAGCTGATTTAATATACTTTTACTAACATTACCATCTGATTTTTCTATATCTTCTACAGATAATCTTACATATATTATAGCTCTTTTGCCATTTTGATTTGCATTAGTTAAAAATAATTTTTGCTTAAAGCAATCAAGATTATTAGGTTTCTCAACTTTTAATAAGTTTCTCAAATAATCTGTCATGTATTCTAAATTATCTTCAAATAACACTTCTTTTATGTTCTTAAATTCAATGGTTTCATGTATATTATAATCCTTTGTATTATCAAAATTATTAAATTCACTCTCCTTATTATTCCTCAATTCTTACCATTCCTTCCTAAAAATTGAGGTAAAGATAATACAAATTCATTATATATGTTTTTTTGTATTATCTCAACCATTTTAAGAAACATTTTCCTCATAAAATATTATCAATTTAGCAAGTAGCTGATTTAATATATCTGAAAGTTGTGTATCGGTAATAGCATTAGAATTATAATCGTTAACAACTACAATATTGTAGTCTCCCATTTTTACACCTCTTTATTAAAGAGTATGAAAAAATACTAAACATTATGTTATATAACATTTTTCATCACTTCCTTATCAAAATGCTATTACTTCCTCGCTCTCATTACTTATTCGCTTTCACTTTTTTAATTTTATTATAATGTCTATAATTTAATTTATTAATAATTTTTCCATCTTCTTTTACAAGTTGAATTGTTTTTTGATATGTCAAAATATCATTTGATAATTTTTCTTGTATATCTTCTTCTATACAATCATATTTAATTGGTTTTTTTATTCCTTTGCTACAACGATATATTTTAAAACCAGGTGGATACATTCTTAATCGAGCACCTTTAATAATAGATTTTTTATTAGTGTTTAATTCGGCTTCATCTTGATCTAAACAATAGTTAGAAAGATAAGCCGTCAAATAAACACCAACATTATCAATTTGCTTTAATTTATTTATAGATACGAAACCAAAACCCCATATTCTTTCTAATATAGTTTTTTTAATAAAAGGAGCAGTTTTACTAAAAATCAGTAAGATATGTAAATGCCAAGCACCTCTTCTTTGAGGTTCCCCTACATTTATATATTCATAGTTAGGTAAATTATTTTTCTTTATATACCTTTTTAATCTCATATGAAATTTGCGAAAATCATTATACAATCTTTTACTATCAGTCATATTTTCTTTATAAGTTAAAGTTATCCATAGCACTTTTTTATAATCAATAATATTAGTATTAATAATATCTCTTAAATTTCTTAAACTACGAGAAACACTTTCCTTATTTTGTTTTCTATTGTCTGTATGTTTAAATTGTTTAACCTCGCCAGTTCTTATGTCATAGTAATAATCTTTATCTATCTTTTTAATAAAACCGCCAACATTATTTAAAGAGTATCTTACTTCTGTTATATTGTCCATCTCTTTTACAGAAACATTACTTTTTGAATTAAGCCCAATTTCAGTATTATTGCTTATTTTTTCAATCTTCATTAATAAACATGTTAATGTATCATAAGAAACAAGACTATATGCCACTTCGTGGCAGTGGTCCACTTTGCTTTCGCAGTGGCCCACCCTCTAATTAGATACAGCATTTCTTATGCAATTATTTATTATTCTTTCCTCATCAGCATTTACTTTTTGCACTTTAATTCTAGTCAAGTAAACATTTCCATCTTCATATACATAACCCTCGCCTATCTTATTAATATCATTCATATTGTCTTTAAAGTCATTAAAGAGCATTGCTTTTTGTTCTTTAGATAAATTACCTAATGCAATTATTCTTTTAAATTGGTCTCTAGAACCATTATTAAAATAACTACTATCAGCTCTTTGCATAGCTATTATAGGAATTATCTGATAAACTCTTCCCATAAATAAGATTTCAGATATTTTACTTTGATATTCATTTGCTCTTTTCCCTAAACTACTTAAAAAAGAGGCATATTCATCTATAAATAATATAATAGGTGTTTTATCGGCATTGTCCGAAGATAATCTATTTTGAAATTCTTCATAAACCTCATTAATTCCTTTTTCTACTTCTTTATATCCATAATATCTTTTATAATCTTTTAAAAACAAAAAGTCTTCGTTCTTATAATCAAGAATATATAATTTAATATCACTATATCTAAAAATTAAATTACATAATAATATTTTTGACATTGTAGTTTTACCCGAACCAGTACCACCAACTATTAAATAATTAATTGGGTTATCTACTAAAAAAGCGTCTTCTGATGATAACATAAAATTTCTTGGCTTTATTAGTTTAAATGGGATACCATAGACAATAATAGATTTACTATCTTTACCATATGATATACTTTCTATTTTTGCATTAAGAGCTGTTTCTAAATATGATTTTTTATTAATAAATTCTTCAAGTGGTACACCATAATTTTTAAAGTAATACTTTCTATAATTATTTGTATCTTTTTTTATTTTATATAATTTCGCACTTTGTCCCTCTTTATTCATTATGTTTATACAATTCATTTTAAAGTCTCCTTTATCACTTATTTTTCTTAATAACCAAATTGCAATTAATATTATCAATACAACTAAAACAATATAATATCCATTTATAAAAACTTTATCTATTAGATTTTGTTCGTTTAAATGCATAAAATCTATTAATAAATTTTTCTTATTCCAAACATATATTGAAAATATCAAATACATAACCATTATAATAATCTTTAATATAATCATTTTAATCACTCCTTAATTCCCCATTAGGGGAAGAGGAAATATAATTCCTCTATTTTTCTTTTATTTCTGTTATACCAGTTGCACTAGCACTAAATTGAATACGATTATTCATTATAAATGCTTTCAATGTTAAATCTTTGAATGATACTTCTTTAAAGTCATCACTAGCAGATAATGATACTTGTTGAGTTCCAGGTATAGAAACATTTATTTGTTTTAAACCTTTTTCCATACAACTAACTGTGTACTTGTATCCACTATATGCTCCAGTTGGCTTACCATTTTCATATACGGCTTTTTCTTTAACTTCTGTTAATAAAAATTTTGTTCCAACTGTCTTATCAGTATCAAGATAAATTTCGTTAAACATAAAGTATCCCTCCTCTCATTATATTTTTGTCCGAGTTTTTCCTCAAGACGCTTCTTATAATACTCATTTTTTAGTAGTTGTCATTAAAATAGGGTACAAGACACCCAGAAAAAAGTACAAAAAAAAGATGACAAATTGCCACTTTTACTATATAATATCTGAATGAAAGGGGAATTGAAAATGACTAAAGAGGAAAATAAAAAAATAGGAAAAAGAGTTAAACTTGCTAGAGAATTAGCTGGATATAAAACTAAAAGGAAACTTGCAGATAAATTAGATGGTATATCCGAACAAGTAATAAAAAATATTGAAAGTGGTACTACAGAATTAAAGGTTGATTTAGCAATTAAAATGAAAAATTTATGTCAAGTCAGTTTAGATTACTTATATAACTTAACAGATTATACAGATGCAGATGAAAATAAGCTTGATAAAATGTTAGATGTAGTGTTTGATATTAAAATCTTTAATAAAGAATATACGGACCGACATTTACAAGTGCATAATATTGAAACATTGCAATTTAAAACTAAACCTGTATTTATTAAATATCTCTTTGATATAGTAAAGTTAAAATAAAAATTAAATAATAATGAAATAAACCAAGATGAATATTATGAACTTTATGAAGAATTGGAAAAAGAATTTGCAATAAACAAAAACAAAAAAGATATAAACACTAATGATTGTTATTATATTTTAGTACCAAAAATATATTATCAAAATTCTTTCAGTGAAGAAGATATAGAAAATTTAGGCGATATTATAAATAGAATGATTAAAGATAAATGTAGGTAAAATAAAAAGAACTAGTATATTTATGATCTAGTTCTTTATTGTTTTATCTATTAATCATGCACCCCATATAATGACCGATTTCTTTACTTGTAATAAAACACAATTCGCCATCTCTTCTATATGTTGAAACATTTATGTTTCCATTTTTATATAGTAAGAAATGTATATCATCGTTATGTTCATCAGTCTGAACTGCACAATTAAGATAATCTTCTCCATAGTCATTGTCAATATAACAACCATAATAACTATCATCAGATTTAGTGCCTAATTTTGCGATTAAATTTGATTTGGCAGTTTCATAACTTTTCTCATCATTAATGTTTCCACCCTCAAAGCACATAACTTTTTCACCATAATTAACATTATAAACAATTCCACATACAAATGCTTTTTCTACTTGCTCTTTTTTATCCAAAATATATGCCATAAAAACTCTACTTTGTTTAACCTTATTATCATCTTTATCCTCATATGTTAATTCCTTATAATCTTTAACATAATTTTTTAAAGTTTTTTTATCATTATCTACATTATCAGATTTAAAATATATATCAGAATTATGATATGAAGAATATACACATTTATCACTAGGACATTCAGATTGAAGACTTGTTCCTTTGCCATCAATATATCTAGTCTTATCTTTACCACAACCAGTTAAAACTAATGCCATCATCAATATTAAACTTAAAAATCTTATTTTTTTCATTTTCTATCCCTCTACTTTCATTTTTACTTATAATTTTTATTATTAATTTGTCTTAATTTTTCTCTACCATATTCATAAGTAAGTTCTTCTGTTTTAATTTTAGCCTCTGTTTCAGCTAAATCTAAACTCTTTGATGCTTTTGAATTAATATCTTTTATGTTATCTTTCATACCGCCAATTTCACTATTAACATCTTCAATTTTATTTCTAATACTTTGCATTTCATCTCTAACATTACCAATTTGTCTATTAACTTGACTTTGTAAATTTTGAATTTGATTATTTCTTTCATTTTCTTTTAATTCATGCTCATACAAATTAATACACTCTTTTATACTATCACATCGTCCTTTTTCTAAATAATCTACAAACAAAGTTAAAGCATAATAATTTTTATAATCATTGTGTAAATTACCAAGATTAATTTTATCTATTTCTTTTTGTTTACTCTCTATCTCTTTATTTAATTGCTCTATCTCCATATTTATTTTGCTTATTTCATTATTTGCTTTTTTTCTTTCATTTGATAATTTTTCTTGTTCTTTAGTATATTTCTTGCTAGATAATTCTTCTAATCTATTACCAAAAATATTATAAATTATATATGCTGGTAATTTACCAACAAATTGAAATATAGCAAAGAGTAAAAGTGAATCAAATGCTATTGTAAAATAATCACTAAAAGTATAAGCTGGTGTTTCCTCAATACCTGGAATTATTTTGTTATGCATATATCCTTTAATAAATAGTATACAAATAATAATTGCAAGACCAAATCTTATTATTCTTTTTACTATTTTTTCTGTATTATTAGAATTAGCAATAATTTTATAATGAAGTTCTTCTTCTCTATGAGTAAAATTATCTTTAATTCTATTTATATCAGTATCTAATGAATTAATTTTCTTATACTTCATATCAACTTCGTACATTAAATCTATAGCTTGTTTATAATTTGTAATCAAATCTTTTGTTTTATTATCCATACAAACATAGCACCTCTGCAAGTATTATACCATAGTTTCTGTATTTTGTATTCATTTTTTTGAATACTATTATTGAATATATGAATAAATATTAAAAAAGAATACAATTATATAAAGAAAGGTGTAAAAATATGGAAAAATTTCAACCAACTAAAACAATACCTAAAAATGAAAAAATAGTTATTTCAATTAGATTAAATATAGATAAAGTAGAAGAAATAGATAAAATAGCTATGCAAACCGATATTAGTAGAAACCAACTTATTAATCAATGTATAGAATATGCCCTTAAAAATATAGATTTCAAAAAAAGCAAGTAAATTTAAACTTGCTTTTCTTTTTGACCTTTATTTACAACTCAACTTTATTGCTTCTTTTATAATATGCTTTTCCTCTTTATCAGAATAATTTATATAATCATGTAGTTCATTAAATATAATCTGTGGTGTTGGCTTTTCCTTTCCATATTCCTTATATAATTTAATTAATTCAGACAAAACAATAGTATCATATTTTATTTTTATTTCGTTATATTTCTTACAAAATTCTTTGAAAGTCATAGTACATAATACCTCCTATAATAGTTTATATTTTGTATTATCTTACCTCAATTATATTGCTCCTAGTATATAAGTATTCGCCATGACCAGGGTCAATATAAATAACTTTCCCAAAAAGAGGAAGATTACTATTGTCAGCCTTTATAATGTTAAATACTAATGCAAATAAAAACATCATAACTATTATAATGTTTTTTTTCTTCATATAATCACCTAATAAAATATATGACTAAATATCAGTAATAGTTAAATATTTTTCATATTTTGTATATAATTCTAATAATAACACATCATATTTATTGATATACACCATATATTTTTTCTTAAATAACTTTGATTTTTTAAACTGTTTATATACTTTATTTCTCTTATCTTCAACAAGTTTAATTAAATCTTTATATTCCATACAATCACCTTCTTTAATTATATTGGTTATATAGCCAATAGTCAACTGGCAAATCATTTTGATAAAATTTTATTAGAGAGAAGGTGGCCAAAATGGAAAAAATATATAAAGTTAAACTTGAAAATGGCCATATAATTTTTAAACTAGAAAAGCTTCTTGAAGATAAGAAAATTAGCAAAAACAAAATAATGCGTGATACAAATACTGACTATAAAGTACTAAAAAGAATATGGAGCGGAGAAATCGAGAGAATTGATTTGGCAGTACTTGCTAGATTATGTAACTATCTAGATTGTGATATAACAGATATTATAGAATACAAAAAGGACTAATAATTAGTCCTTTTTTTCAAACCTTCCATATATTCCACAAGGAAGTACTAAATCACTATTTTTAATAGGAAGTCCTATCTCATCAGAATAAATGTCACCATTATAAATTTTTCCAACTGTTAATTTTAAAACATTAACTAATACTTCTTTAGATAAACCAGTAGTATATGAGTTTATTATAAAGAATAATGGATCATCTGATAAAATTTCAGTACATAGATTCACTAAATTAAATAAATCTTTTTCAATATCCCAAACTTCACCATTAGACCCACGTCCATAACTAGGTGGATCCATTACTATTGCATCATATTTATTACCACGTCTAATTTCTCTTTTAACAAATTTAACGACATCGTCTACTAAATATCTTATTGGTCTATCTTCTAGTCCTGATGATTTTACATTTTCTTTAGCCCAGTCTACCATTCCTCTAGATGAATCAACGTGAACTACTGATGCGCCTGCTGATAGGCATGCAACTGAAGCACCACCAGTATAAGCAAATAAGTTAAGTACTTTTATATCTCTTCCTGACTTTTTGATCTTATCAATCATAAAATCCCAGTTAGCTGCTTGTTCAGGAAAAAGCCCTGTATGTTTAAATCCCATTTGTTTAATATTAAATGTTAAATTTTTATAATTAACTTGCCATTCAGCTGGAGTAGCTTTTAAATTTTCCCAATGACCGCCACCTTTATTACTTCGATAGTATACTGCATTAATATTATCATAGTTTTCAATTAACTTACCATTATCCCATATTATTTGAGGATCAGGCCTAAGTAAATATATATTATTCCATCTCTCTAACTTTTCACCATTAGATGTATCTATAATTTCATAATCTTTCCATTCATTACTTAAAGTCATTTAAATCACCTACTATATTTTACCATATATATTATTATATTTCCACATAAAAACCAAGATATAAATCTTGGCTTGATATACACAAAATATTATCTTTTTGAGAATTGTGGAGCTCTACGAGCTGCTTTAAGTCCTGGTTTTTTACGTTCTTTCATTCTTGAATCTCTTGTAATGAAACCAGCTCTTTTTAAGATTGTTCTATAGCTATCTTCTTTTCCTTCATTAGCTGCATCATATTCAAGTAATGCTCTAGTGATACCTAATCTAATAGCACCAGTTTGTCCAGTGAATCCACCACCATTAACTTTAACTTCGATATCAAATGTTTCTTCGTTATTTGTAGCAACTAAAGGTTGTTTTAAATCCATTACATTAGTTTCATATGGGAAGAAGTCTCTTACATCTCTACCGTTAACTGTAATGTTACCTTTTCCAGCAACCATTCTAACTTGAGCAACTGAAGATTTTCTTCTACCTGTACCAGTAAATACTTTATTAGCCATCTAGTTACCTCCTATTTTAATTTCATCTCAACAGGCTTTTGAGCCATGTGTGGATGTTCTCCATTTTCATAAACGAATAATTTTTTATACATTTGACGTCCAAGTCTTCCTTTTGGAAGCATTCCTTTAACAGCTCTTTCGATCATTTCAACTGGATAGTTTTCTTTCATTTCACGAGCAGTTCTTTCTCTTAATCCTCCAGTATAACCTGAATGGTTGTAATAGATTTTATTATCTAATTTTTTACCAGTTAAGTTAACTTTTGAAGCATTGATAACAATAACGTTATCTCCACAATCGATATGTGGTGTATAAGTTGGTTTGTTTTTACCCATAAGTACCATAGATACTTGAGCAGCTACACGACCTAAATTTTGTCCTTCAGCGTCAACAACATACCAATTACGCACGATATCTTCTTTTCTTTGCATATATGTATCTTTCATAATATTTTCCCTTTCTAAATAATAGATTTTTTTTGAGATAAATGTTCCCAATATTTATCTCGATGGGATTTAATAAATGTACCAAGTTAAATTGTACTAAAAAACAAGCTATTTGTCAATAAATTTAAGGCAATTTCTTAAATTTTAGTAATATACATTTTTAAGATATAATCCCTCAGATGGTGCGGTTTTTTTGGCAAATATTCTATTTTCTTTATCTAGAATTGAAGAAATATCAGAAGGCTCTATTTTAGACTCACCAACAGCTATTAAAAGTCCTACCATATTTCTTACCATATACCTCATAAAACCGCTACCACTAAATGTAATAGTAATAATATTATTATCAAATTCAATAGATGCATCATATATTGTTCTTACATAATCTTTTTCTTCAGTAATAGTCTTTGTTACAGATTTAAAGTTATGTGTTCCAACAAAATACTTAATTGCATCACGCATTTTATCAACATCTAATTTCCAATTATATTGATATACGTAGTTTCTATCTAATGGATTATATTCACCAACATTTATCTTATATACATATTCTTTTTTAACAACATCAAATCTAGCATGGAAAGTGTCACTTACATTTTCAATATTTTTAATAAAAATATCTGGAGGAAGCATTTTATTCATAGAATGTCTAAGTCTATCTAAATCAAATGTTTTAGGGCTATCAAAATGTGCTTTTTGATTTAATGCATGCACACCTCTATCTGTTCTACCACTTGCTGATATAACAGTTTTTTCATTATTTATCTTAGATAAAACACTCTCTACCTCTTCTTGAACAGATCTTTTACCATTCTGCTTTTGATATCCAAAAAACAATGTTCCATCATATGAAAATGTAAGTAAATATCTCATATTTATCCTCCTTAATAAGAATGCCTATATATATCTTTTATCAAATCGTTTATTTCATCTCTATAACCCAATCTTATATTTTTTGTTTTTAAAACCATATTTTCAAATTTTATTATGTTAGGTACATCAACATTATATTTTTTTAATTTATCATCACATTTAAATACATCATATTTATTTCCATGCATAACTACTTTTTTATCATATAAAACAAACACTTTATCAGCTATTTTATTAACAAATTCAAGATCATTTGACGCAATTAAGAAAGTCTTATTATAACGTGTTTTAAGCATCTTTATAAGTTTAATAATCTTATTCTTATTAAAATCATCTAACTCTTCAGTAAAATTGTCTATAAGTATTAAATTAGGGTTATATATAAGAGCAGACGCTAAAGATAATAGTTTTTTATCAAACAAAGATAAAGATTTAATACTAGTATCAATTTTTTCTATATCAATTCCAACCATTAGTAATACATCAATTATTCTTTTTTCACTTACTTGATAATTATGTTCTAACATAGAATTAATTAACTCTTCTCTAACTGTCTCAGCTACAAATTCTGGATTACCTTTTATAAATCCTATTTTAACTCGTTTAGGCATTTCTATAGATTCAGTTTTTAATTCTCCAGATACTAAATTTAATAAGGTTGTCTTACCTGTGCCATTAGCGCCAATAACAAAATTAATACCATCTTTTAGATTCATGTTTAACTTATTAAAAATTATTCTTTCTTGATAATTCACTTTTTTGTAGCTGTATGATAAATTCTTAATATTTATTTCCATAATTTGTTCACCATCCTACTCATAGAAGTAATTGGTTTGCTTACCAAATTATAGTACTTAAGTTTTAAAGATAAATCTATCATAAATGGAAGATTAAATCCTGCTTTTTTAAATTCCTTCTCCTTTTCAAAAGAATTATTAAGTTTATCGTTTATTAAAACCTCTCCATCATATAATATTAATCTATCAAAATACATTATATCTTCTTTGTTGCTTGTAATATATATTACAGTCTTATTAACTTTTTTTAAAAATTTAAATACTATATCTTTATTAATACATGCGACATTAGAAATTGCATCTGCCATAATAATTGTATTCTTATCTGATGACAATGCTTTACACACCTGACACATTTGTTTTTCACCAATACTTAATGTATCAAAATTATAGTTAAATAAATCATCAATTTTAAGTAATCTAACAAGTTTTTCACATTTTGAATCTAATGCTATGTCTTTAGCTTTAGTTGTAATAACTAATGAATTATCATTTATAATTGATTTAGATAATTTTATTATATCAACATTATTTGTACATAATATAACCGTTTTAGAATTAGGAATAATTTCAAATTTGTTTTTTTCATTTAACTTACTCATAATCCACCTCAAAGTTCTATTTTCTATTATATTATAAATATAAATAATTTTCCACAAAAAAAGGCCAATTTGACCTTTTATTTTATTGTTGCAGAATAAGTAGTACTTCCATCAGATGAATTATCAACAGTGACTGCAATTGTCTTTTCTGGGATTGTTACAAAAGAACCATTTGTTTTAACAATTGACTGATAAATATAACCATCGCCTTTTAGATCATCTGTTGATACATCAGCATTATATTTCGTATGATCTTTCACATATTCGATAGCCATTTTTTTTAAATAATCATCTAAATCCAAATATGCTCCATATTCGTATTTATAATTTGTTGCATAATTATTTGTTTCATCTTCTATTACTTTACAAGCAACTAATCCAAATGTTTTATCTGCATCTAAATGACCACCATTTGAATTTAATAGTTTATCATCAATATATGCTCCAGTATATAGAGTATTTAAATCAACCATAAGAGCAGATAAATCATCACTAGCACATGTTACTTTTTCTATATTATCAGCAACCCAATTCTTGGTTGCTCCTTTTACACTACTTAATTGAGACTCAAGTATTCTTTCTTTATAATCATTTATACTAACAGCTATATTAGGTGTTACTATTAAAGCAATAATAGATAATACAACCAATACAGCAATAACTTCAATAAGTGTTAAACCCTTATTATTCATATTAATCCTTCTTTTTCTGAACATTATAATTGAGTCTAAGTAAAAGTTTTCTTGGAATTAACCCAGCAAATCTTACAAATTTAGTTTTAAATCCTGGAATAATGACTAATTTTTTCTTTAACATTTGATCAACTGCATATTCAGCTACTTTCTCACTTGTCATTGGTTTTATACTAAATTTAACTTTAGCAACTTTATTAAATTCTGTATCAACAGGTCCAGGGCATAAAGCACCAATATATACGTTTGACCCATCTCTTCTTAGTTCTTCATAAATTGCCTCAGTTAATTTTAAAACATATCCTTTTGTAGCATAATAAGTTGCCATTAAAGGACCTGATAAAAATCCTGCAGAAGATGCAACATTTAAAATATATCCAGAATCTTTTTCTTTAAAATCTTTTAAGAAAAGTTTTGTTAAAATATGAACAGCTTTGATGTTAGTATCAATCATATCAAGTTCTTTATCTAAATTTGTTTTATCAAATTCACCAAACAAACCAAATCCAGCATTATTAACTACAACTTCAATATCCTCTTTTTTAACTTTATCATAAAGTTTCATACAATTAGCAGTTGAAGATAAGTCCATTACTATTATTTGAGTTTTACCAGGTAATTGTTTTTTTAATTGTTCAAGTTTTGTTTTTCTTCTAGCAACTAGTATTAAATCATATCCCATATCAGATAACGCAATTGCTATATCCTTACCGATTCCACTAGATGCACCAGTTACAAGTGCTTTCATATTATCACCACTTTAATTATATTAAAAATAGTAAAAAAAGTAAAGAAAATAAATTAATATGAAAATAAAAAAGTGCTATTAGCACTTATTTTTTCTTTATTATTTGTTTTTCTGAATTAGAAGCATCTATATATGCATCAATGACATCTGCCATTTCACAAGAAGCTCTATTTTTTAATCTCTTTATATCCTTTGAAGTAAAGCCTCTTTTAACAGCTTCTCTTTTACTAATAATACCTAAATATAAAAGATATGATAAATCTGTTCTAAACTTTTCAAAACGCTCTTTTTTTATTTTTGAACAAACATCTAATGTATCAATTAAATTATCTAATTTATCACTATTAATATTAAATTTAGCTAACTTTGAAGCAATATATTCAAGTTTATCTTTTTTATCTAACTCACTATAATATAGTTTTTTTAAATTAGCATAATTATCAGCATTATATTTAGATAAGTCTGTACCAAAATATTGATTTCTATATTCTCTATTTTCTTCTAATTTTAAAAGTGTAGAATTTAAAATATTTTTATTTTTTAATTCCATCATTTCATCTTCATAAACAAGTTGTTCAATTTTAGTATAATTCATAATATCCCCCTTTAATTAACGATATATATTTTAACATATTTTTTTCATATGTCAAATTAAAAAGAATGCTTATTTAGCATCCTCTTCAACTAATTCTAAGATAACCATTAAAGCGTCATCGCCTCTACGTTCATCTAATTTAAGAATTCTTGTATATCCACCATTTCTGTTAGCAAAACGTTTTGCTAAGTCATCAAAAACTTTTTTAGTAGCAACTGTATCATTTTGCATAAAAGCTAATGCTTTTCTTCTTGAAACTAAGTCACCTTTTTTACCATAAGTGATCATTTTATCAATGAACTTACGTGCTTCTTTAGCTCTAGTTTCAGTAGTTTCGATTTTTTCATTCATGATAAGTTGTCTAGTAAGGTTAGCTAACATACTTCTTCTGTGTTTATTATCACGACCTAATTTTCTATAAGCCATACTATACCTCCTTAATCTTCATCTCTGAATTTAAGTCCCATATCTTTAATTTTATCAATAACTTCTTTTAAAGATTTTTTACCTAAATTTCTTATCTTCATCATTTCTAATTCAGTTTTTTCAGTTAAATCTCCAAGAGTATTGATACCTGCTCTTTTTAAACAGTTATAAGCTCTAACAGAGAAATCTAAATCATCAATAGAAGTTTCTAATTTTTTGATTTTTGAATCTTCTTGTTTAGCATTCATTACTCCTGTAGTATCAGCTATTTCACTTAAATTAGTAATAATGTTTAAGTGTTCTATTAAGATTTTAGCGCCTAAAGCCATAGCTTCTTCAGGGCGAATTGATCCATTTGTATAAACATTAACAATTAGTTTATCATAAGTTGAATCTTGTCCAACACGTGCATCCTCAACGTCACAACTAATTCTTTCAATTGGAGAATATAAAGCGTCAATTGGAATAAATCCGATTTTTGCATCTTCAACGAATTTTTTGTTTTCTGTTGATGGAACATAACCACGTCCATTAGCAATTAATAATTCCATATCAAGTTTTCCACCTTTAGATAAAGTAGCAATTACTTGGTCTGGATTAACGATTTCAACATCGTCAGTAGATTTGATATCAGCAGCTGTAACAACTCTCTCTTCATTAACAGAAAGTTTAGCTGTAACTACACCATCAGTATTGTTTTTAACAACAACATTTTTTAAGTTTAAAATGATAGTTGTAACATCTTCAACAACACCTTCCATAGTTTGGAATTCGTGCATTACACCATCAATTTTAACAGCAACGATAGCGCTTCCTGGCATGCTTGATAACATAACTCTTCTAAGTGCATTTCCTAAAGTAATACCAAAACCTCTTTCAAGTGGTTCTAGTTCAAATTTACCATAGTTATTATTTTCTACATAATCTGTAATTTTGTAAATTGGTTTTTCAAAGTTTAACACTTTAACACACTCCTTTTCTATTATCCACGTGGACGTTTTGGTGGACGGCATCCATTATGTGGTACAGGTGTTATATCAGTGATTGATGATATTTCAAGACCAGCAGTTTGTAGAGATCTAATTGCAGTTTCACGACCAGATCCTAGTCCTTTAACATATACTTCTACTTTTCTCATTCCCATATCGAAAGCTGCTTTTCCTGCAGCTTCAGCTGACATACCTGCAGCAAATGGAGTTGATTTTTTACTACCTTTAAATCCTAAAGTTCCTGCAGAAGCCCAGCTTATTGCATTACCTTCAGTATCACTAATAGTTACAATAGTGTTATTGAAAGTTGAATGGATATAAGCTCTACCTTCTGGTACATTCTTTTTAACTTTACGTTTTCTTGCTTTATAAGCCATACTAATAACCTCCTTTATTTAACCTTATTTTTTCTTATTAGCGACTGTTTTTCCTTTACCCTTACGAGTACGTGCGTTTCTATTTGTTCTTTGTCCTCTAACAGGTAATCCTTTTTTATGACGAGTTCCTTCATATGAATTAATTTCCATTTTAGTTTTAATATTCATATTAACTTCACGTCTTAAATCACCTTCGATAGTGTATTTATCTAATTGTTCACGAATTAAGTTTAATTCGTCATTTGATAAATCTTTAGTTCTTCTATTTACATCTATTTTAGCGTCAGCTAATATTTTTTCAGATAAGCTTCTACCAATACCATAGATATAAGTCATAGAAATTACGATTCTTTTATTATCTGGTATATCTACACCTTTAATACGTGCCATATTAACCTCCTATATTAACCTTGTCTTTGTTTATGTTTAGGGTTTTCACAAATAACCTCAATTTTGCCTTTACGTTTGATAACCTTACATTTAGGGCATCTTGGTTTAACTGATGCTTTTACTTTCATATTATCCCTCCTAATTACTCACATATTACTAAATACTATATAGCCTATTAAAATGCATTTTTTGGATTTTAATAGAAATGTGAGTGCATATAGTACTATATTTTTCTCCAGATTATACGACCTTTTGTTAAATCGTATTCTGATAATTCCATTGTAACTGTGTCACCTGGTAAAATACGAATGTTATTTTGTCTTATCTTACCTGATACATGAGCTACAACTACATACTTATTTGGAAGTTCAACTCTAAATTGTCCACCTGGTAGAACGTCTAGTACTTTTCCGTCTACTTCGATAGCATTTTTATTTTTTTTAACTTCCTCAGTATTTACTTTTTGTGATTTCAACTTCTTTGGCATATAATCACCTCTTTGTTAATATTGTATATCCATCCTTCTCAACTAAAACTGTGTGTTCAAAGTGAGCAGATGGTAGATCATCTCCAGTAACTATTGTCCAATCATCATCTAACATGAACACTTCTTTAGTACCCATATTAAGCATTGGTTCAACAGCTATTACCATACCTTCTTTTAAAACTGGACCTGTACCTTTCTTTCCATAATTTGGAACATCTGGTTCTTCATGAACTTGACTACCAACTCCATGACCTACTAGTTCCTCAACAACACCTAAATGATATTTATGAGCACACTCTTCAACAGCGTGTCCAATATCTCCTACGTGACATCCATCTTTGATAACAGATAGACCAGCAAACAATGCTTCTTCAGTTTGTTTCATTAAAGCTTCCTTTTTAGGGCTTATTTTACCAACGGCATAAGTCCAAGCAGAATCTCCATGATAACCTTTATAACAAGCACCAATATCAAGTGTTACTATATCACCATTTTTAAGTTTTCTATTACTTGGTATTCCATGTACTACTTCTTCATTAATTGAAATGCAAATTGATCCAGGGAAACCATATAAACCTTTAAATGATGGAGTACAACCTTGACTTAAAATATATTCTTCTGCTAATCTATCTAACTCTTTAGTAGTTATACCTGGCTTGATAAATGGCTCAAGATAATGATGAGTTTTACCCACTATCTCGCCAGCTACTTTTAAAAGTTCAATTTCTCTTTCAGATTTTATACTTATCATATTAATCTAAAACAGCTTTAATATCATCAAAGACTTCAGTTGGTGTTTTAGAACTATCAACTTCAGATATAAGTCCTTTTTCTCTATAGAAATCTATAATTGGAAATGTCTCATTCATATAAACATCATAACGTTTTTCAAAAGTTTCAACATTGTCATCTTTTCTTTTGATTAAAGCTTCACCACATTTACATGGAGTGATTTCTTCATCTGGTTTAAAGTTATAAACTGAACCACAAGATGGACATACGTATCTACCTGCAATACGTTGTGATGCTACTTCTTTATCAACAGTTAAATAGATAACTTTATCTATTTTTTTATTAAGTTTTTCTAACAATTTATCAAAACTAACTGCTTGATTTAGAGTTCTAGGGAATCCGTCAAAGACGAAACCTTCGTTTTCTTTTATTTTATTCTCTATTAAATCTAAAATGATTTCATCACTAATTAACATACCTTTATTCATTAATTCTTTAATCTCTAAACTCTTAGGATCATCTTTACTAGCAACTTCACGAAGTAAATCACCAGTTGATAAATGATTTAAGTTGTAGTGATTACAAATAAATTCTGATTGTGTTCCTTTTCCAGCAGCTGGAGGAGCAATTAAAATTAAATTCATTATCTTCTACCTCTTATTCCTCTTTGATATTTACGAGTTATTAACTCTGATTCAATTTGTCTGTAAGTTTCAAGTGCAACTCCAACAACGATTAATAAACCAGTACCACCAACTCTAACGCTTGATGGAAGTCCTGTTAATGCTCCAAAGATAATTGGAAGTGCTGCAATAATTGATAATGCAAGTGCACCAACTGTTGTAATTCTCTTTAAAACTTTAGAAATATAATTTGTTG
This sequence comes from Bacilli bacterium, assembly GCA_017476705.1. GTDB lineage: Bacteria > Bacillota_I > Bacilli_A > RF39 > UBA660 > CAJOJO01. The sequence goes on along the minus strand of JAFUZI010000078.1, from coordinate 22,415 downwards.
TTTCTTCTCCTGGTCTAATACCTGGAATAAATCCACCATTCTTACCTAAATTCTCTGATAATTCAGTAGGTTTTAATTGTAGGAATGTATAGAAATATGCGAATGCGAAGATACAAGCTATATAAATTATAAATCCTGTAACTGTCTCAGTAGTTAAATATTTATTAACGAATAATGTGAATGAATCATTTTTTATAAAATTAGATAATAATCCAGGTACTGATATAAGTGCTGATGCAAATATAACAGGTATAACCCCAGATGAGTTTAATTTAAATGGAATATAACTTTGTTTAGAAGCAGTGGCATTAGATTTGTTAGCATATTGAATTGGAACTCTTCTCTCAGCACTTTCAACATAAACAACTCCTAATATAATTGCTACATAAATAATAACAAATAGGATAAACTTAGTTATACCAAATGCAACTACTTGAGTTGAACCTGATACAACGAAATTTTGCCATGCAGTTAAGAAACTACTTGGAAGAGATGCGATAATACCTGCCATGATTATTAATGATATACCATTACCAATTCCTTTAGCAGTTATTTGATCTCCTATCCAAAGTAGAAGTGCAGTACCTGCTGTTAAGAATAATGCAAATGTTAAGTAATCAATTGCTGTACCATTTTGTACAAATGCAAATGAGAACATATATCCTTGAATAAAGGCAAGTGCTATACCAACATATCTAGTAATTTGATTTAATTTCGCTCTACCTGTTCCACCTTGTTTAGATAACTCTGCTAAGTATGGAATTATATCCATAGTAAGTAGTTGAATAACTATTTGAGCAGTGATATAAGGTGTAACACCTAATGCAAAAATTGAGAATTTTTCTAAGGCACCTCCGCCCATGACATTCATAAGCTCTAAGATACCTAAATTTCCTGTTCCTAAACTTTCTTTGTCTATTCCAGGTACAACGATTGTAGTACCTAATTTAAATACAAATAAACATAAGAATGTGAAGTAAATCTTCTTTCTTAAATCTTTATTTGCGGGATTAAATATTTGCTTAACAGTTGCAAACATTTTAAATCACCTCTGCTTTTCCACCCATTTTTTCTATTTCTTCTTTAGCAAGTTTAGAAAATTTATTAGCTTTAACAGTTAATTTCTTTTCTAATTTTCCGTTTCCTAAGATTTTAACGCCATCTAATTGATTTTTTAATATTCCCATATCTTTTAATAATTCTGGTGTAATAACTGCACCATCTTCAAAATTATTTAAATCACTTAAATTTAATGTAGCAAAAGTTGTTTTAAATCTTGCGTTAGAGAAACCTCTTTTAGGAAGTCTTCTATAAAGTGGTAATTGTCCACCTTCGAAAACTGGACCTTTTCCTCCACCTGATCTAGAATTTTGTCCTTTATGTCCTTTACCACAAGTTTTACCTTTACCAGAACCTGGTCCACATCCAAGTCTTTTACGTCTTTTAGTAGAACCTTCTGATGGATATAATGTACTTAAGTTCATTAAATCTCCTCAACTTTCTTACCACGAAGTTTTGCAACTTCTTCAATTGTTTTTTGTGATCTTAATGCTTCAAGTGTAGCATAAGCCATGTTAATTTTTGTATTTGATCCAAGTGATTTAGATAAGATATCTTTAACACCAGCAAGTTCTAGTACTGCTCTGACTGGTCCACCAGCTTTAACTCCGGTACCTTTAACAGCAGGTTTAAGTAAAACTCTACTAGCGCTTCTAACACCGATTGCTTCATGGGAAATTGTTCTATCATCAACTAATTTAACATTAACAATGTTTTTAGTTGCAGCTGAAACAGCTTTTTTAATTGCATCTGGTACTTCGTTTGCTTTACCAGTACCTAGACCAACTTTACCTTTTCTATCTCCAACAACTACTGTTGCTGAAAAACGGAAATGACGACCACCTTTAGTTACTTTTGTAACTCTACCAATATTGATTACTTGTTCTTCATATTGTTTTGGGCGTGGTGTTCTTTTTCTATTTTCCATATTTACCCTCCTATTAGAATTCTAATCCGTTTTCACGTGCAGCTTCTGCTAATGCTTCTACACGTCCATGATATAGGTATCCACCTCTATCGAAAACGACTTTACTTATATTAGCTTCTTTAGCTCTTTTTGCGATTAATTCTCCAACTTTAGTAGCGGCTTCTTTATTTCCACCGTTTTCTAATTTTAACTCTTTATCTATAGATGAAGCACTTACTAATGTAATTCCTTTTTCATCATCGATAATTTGAGCAAAAATATTAGAGTTTGATCTAAATACGTTTAATCTAGGACAAGTAGCTGTACCATTTAATTTAGATCTTACACGAGCATGTCTAGCTTTACGAGCTACATTTCTTGACTCTTTTTTAATCATTTTTAACTCTCCTTTACTAAATTACATTATGCTGCTTTCTTTCCTTCTTTACGACGGATATGTTCATCTTTATAACGTATACCTTTTCCTTTATATGGTTCAGGTTGTCTTATTTTTCTTATATTTGCAGCAAATTCACCAACAAGACATTTATCTGTTCCTTTAATGTTTAATTCTGTATTACTTGGAGATTCTACAGTTAAACCAGCAGGAACTTCTACAACAACAGGATGTGAATAACCAGCATTTACAGTAATTTTATTACCTGCTACTTGGAATCTGTATCCAACTCCTACACACTCTAATTGTTTTTCATAACCTTTAGTTACACCAATTAACATATTGTTGATATTAGCATTAGCTGTACCATGAAAATTTTTGAAATTATCATCTTTTCTTGTTAATTCAATTGTATTTTCTTTTACTGATACAGTAATGTTTTCATTAACTACAGTAGAAAGTTCACCTTTAGGTCCTTTAACTGTAACTTTTGATCCATCAACAGTAACTGTAACGTTTTCAGGTATTGTTAATATTCTATTACCTATACGGCTCATACAATCTTCCTTTCTACCAAATGTATGCTAAAACTTCTCCACCTAATGATTCTTTTCTAGCTTGTTTGTCTGTCATGATTCCTTTAGATGTTGAAACAATTGCAATTCCAAGTCCATTTAAAACTTTTGGGATTTCATTGCTTTTAGCATATACACGTAATCCTGGTTTAGAAATTCTTTTAAGTCCAGTGATTACACGTTCTTTATTTTCACCATATTTTAAGTTTAAAACCATCATATCTTGAACAGATTCTTTGTTAACTTTAAAGTCAGCGATAAATCCTTCTTCTTTTAATATTCTGGCAATTTCTAATTTAATTTTTGAAGCGGGTACTTCAACTTCTTTATATCGCATTTGATTTGCATTACGAATTCTTGTAAGCATATCTGCAATTGGATCTGTCATGAATTTTTCCTCCCTTCATTCTACCAACTTGATTTTGTAACACCAGGAATTTGTCCTTTGTAAGCTAATTCTCTAAAACAAATACGGCAAATTCCATATTTTTTAAGTACTGAATGAGGTCTACCACATCTTGTACAACGAGTATATTCACGTACTTTAAATTTTTGTTTTCTTGATTGTTTAACAATCATACTTTTCTTAGCCATAATTTCCTCCTATTACTTTTTAAATGGCATACCGAAACCTTTTAAAAGAGCAAGTCCTTCTTCGTTTGTTTTTGCTGTTGTAACAAAAACGATATCCATTCCACGTACTTTAACAACGTTATCATAAACGATTTCTGAGAAAATTAATTGTTCATTTAATCCTAGAGTATAGTTTCCTTTACCATCGAAAGCTTTTGGAGATATACCTCTAAAGTCTCTTACACGAGGTAATGTAATACTTACTAATTTATCTAAGAAGTTATACATATTTTCTCCTCTTAATGTAACTTTACATCCGATACCTTGTCCAGCTCTGATTTTGAATCCAGCGATAGCTTTTTTAGCTTTAGTAACTACTGCTTTTTGTCCAGTAATAGCCTCTAAGTCAGCAACAGCTGCTTCTAAGAATTTAGAGTTAGCTGCACCATCACCAACACCCATGTTAACAACGATTTTTTCTAAACGTGGTACTTCCATTATATTTTTATATTTAAACTCTTCTTTTAAACTTGGTACGATTTCCTCATTATATTTTGCTTTTAGGCGGTTCATATATACCCTCCTTCCAATTAATCAAGGTTAGAGTTAGATTTTTTAGATACTCTAACTTTCTTACCATCTTTGTTTATATTGTGTCCTACTCTGGTACCTTTTTTAGTCTTAGGATCTACTACCATAACATTTGATGCATGAATAGGCATTTCAACTTCAACAATGCTTCCAGCTTGTTGTCCGTTTGGTTTAACATGTTTTTTAGCAACATTTACACCTTCAACTACAACTTTGTTTAAGTCTTTTAATGTTTTAGTAATTGTTCCTTCTTTACCTTTATCTTTACCAGCAATAACGACTACTTTATCTCCTGTTTTTAATTTCATGTTATTCCTCCAATCGATTTATAACACTTCTTTAGCAAGTGATACAATCTTCATAAAATCTTTATCACGTAGTTCACGTGCTACTGGTCCAAATATACGAGTTCCAACTGGGCTCTTATCATCACGGATAATTACACATGCGTTCTCATCAAATTTAATATAAGATCCATCTTCTCTTCTTAAACCAGTTTTACTTCTAACAACAACAGCTTTACAAACTTTACTTCTTGGCACTGTTCCGTTAGGAGTAGCTTTTGTTACTGTAACTACTACAGTATCACCAATATTTCCGAATTTTACTTTACTTCCACCTAATACACGAATAACTTTTACTTCACGTGCACCAGAGTTGTCAGCAACTTTTAAACGGCTTTCTTGTTGAATCATATATTGATCCTCCTCCCAGTTTCAATTATAAGATTATCGCTTTTTCAACGATTTCAACTAAGCGGAAATGTTTGTTTTTAGAAAGTGGTCTAGTTTCTACTATACGAACTGTATCTCCAACTTTAGCTTCATTTTTTTCATCATGAGCAGCATATTTTTTTGAATATTTAACTCTTTTTCCATATAGTGGGTCTTTTTTATAAGTTTCAACTAAAACAGTTATTGTTTTATCACATTTATCACTTACAACTTTACCCATTAATTCGTGGTTAGTTTTTTCCATTATTTAACCTCCCCATTTAGTTCACGTTCTCTAATAATTGTTTTCATACGTGCAACTAATTTTCTAAGTTCGTTAATTCTTGATGGTTTTTCAAGATTACCTGTAGCTTGGCTAAATCTTAAGTTAAATAATTCTTCTTTATATTCTTCGATTTTCTTATTTAATTCTTCAGTTGTTAATTCTCTGATTTCCTTATTAGTCATTAGCCTCACCATCCTTCATAACAAATTTACATTTGATTGGTAATTTATGCATAGCAAGTCTTAATGCTTCTCTAGCAGTTTCTTCACTTACTTGATCGATTTCAAACATAATTTTACCTTTTTTAACTACTGCTACCCATTTTTCAGGTTGACCTTTACCTTTACCCATACGAGTTTCCAATGGTATTTTAGTTAATGATAAGTGTGGGAAAATATTAATCCAAACTTTTCCACCACGTTTCATGTAACGAGTCATAGCAACACGAGCAGCTTCGATTTGATTTTGTGTAATCCAAGCTCCTTCAAGTGCTTGTAAACCATATCTACCAAAGTGTAATTCTGTATTACCTTTAGCTACACCATCATAACGTAATTTATGTGGTCTTCTATATTTAGTTCTTTTTGGTATTACTGCCATTTGTATTACCTCCTTTTTGTTTTGAGGCAAGGATTTCTCCTTTATAAATCCATACTTTAACACCGATTTTACCATAAGTAGTATCAGCTTCTTTGTGAGCATAATCAATATCAGCTCTTAAAGTATGAAGTGGAGTATTTCCTTCAGTATATCCTTCTGTTCTAGCCATATCAGCTCCACCAAGACGTCCAGAAACAGATGTTTTTATACCTTTTGCTCCTGCTTTCATTGCGTTTCTAATAGCTCTTTTTTGAGCAATTCTAAATGAAACTCTGTTTTCAATTTGATGAGCTATGTTCTCAGCAACTAATGCTGCATCAACATCAGGGTTTTTAACTTCCATGATTGAAATTTGAACATTTTCACCAACTAATTTAGATAATTCTAATTTAAGTTTATCAATATCGTCTCCACCATGACCAATGATAACTCCTGGTTTAGCAGTGTTGATAATGATATCAGTTTTACTAGCATTTCTTTCAATTAAAATACTTGAAACTGCTGCGTCTTTTAATTTCTTTTCTAAAAACTTACGGATTTTATTATCGTTTTCAAGGTATTTAGCGAAATCTTTATTTCCAGCATACCATTTAGATTCCCAAGTTTTATTGATACCAATTCTAAGTCCGACTGGACTAACTTTTTGACCCATCAGTTATCCTCCTTACTATTTTTCATCACTTACAACTACTGTTATGTGACTTGTTCTTCTCTTAATTGGATCTACGTGTCCACGAGAACCAAATTTCATTCTTTTAAAAGGTTGTCCTTCATCTACATAGCAAGCTTTAACATATAAGTTTTCTTTATTTAAACTTAAGTTGTTTTCAGCATTAGCTACAGCAGAAGTTAACACTTTTTTACTTATTCTAGCTGCTTCCTTATTTAAATTACTTAAAATTTTATCAGCTTCAACTACGTTTTTACCACGTATTAAATCTATAACTAAACGAGCTTTACGAGGTGCAATTCTAACTCCTTTTGCAATCGCTTTTGCTTCCATTTTAGTCCTCCTTCCTGACAATCAATTATTTTTTAATTTTGTTGTCGCCATGTCCACCAAATTTACGTGTAAGAGAAAATTCTCCTAATTTATGTCCTACCATATCTTCTGTTACATAAACTGGGATAAATTCTTTACCATTATGAACAGCAAATGTATGTCCGACAAATATAGGATAAATTGTTGAACGGCGAGACCAAGTTTTAATAACTTCATTTTTTCCAGATTCTTTTAAAGCTTCTACTTTCTTGATTAGATAACTATCAACAAAAGGTTTTTTCTTTAAACTTCTAGCCATTTTTAAATCATCCTCTCATTATTTTCTACGACGAACAATTAACTTATCTGAAGCTTTTTTGTTCTTACGTGTTTTATATCCAAGTGCTGGTTTACCCCATGGAGTAACAGGTCCTTTACGTCCGATTGGTGCTCTACCTTCACCACCACCGTGTGGGTGATCGTTAGGGTTCATAACAGAACCACGAACTGTAGGTCTAATACCCATATGTCTTTTACGACCAGCTTTACCTATGTTAACTAATTCATAGTCTTCATTACCAACTTCACCAATTGTAGCTCTACATTCGCTTAATACTTTACGAACTTCACCACTTGTAAGTCTAAGTAATGTATATTTTCCTTCATGTCCTAAAATTTGAACACTTGAACCAGCTGAACGAGCCATTTGTCCGCCTTTACCTGCTTTTAATTCAATATTGTGAACAACTGTTCCTTCTGGTATGTTTTTAAGTGGTAGTGCATTACCAACTTTGATATCTGCATTTTCTCCACTTTCAATTTTATTACCAACTTTTAAACCTTTTGGAGCGATAATATATCTTTTTTCACCATCAGCATATTGGATTAAAGCAATGTTAGCTGTTCTATTTGGATCGTATTCAATTGAAGCAACTGTACCTACAACACCATCTTTATCTCTCTTGAAATCGATAATACGGTATTTTCTTTTTGCTCCACCACCATGGTGTCTTACTGTGATTTTACCTTGGTTATTACGACCACCATTTTTCTTTAATGTAACAACTAATGATTTTTCTGGAGTTGATTTTGTAATTTCAGTGTTGTCTAATTTAGTCATTCCACGAGTACCATTAGTCATTGGTTTGAATTTCTTAATAGCCATATTTATCCTCTCCTAATTAGTTAAGTTCAATTGAACTTCCTTCTTTTAATTTAACAATTGCTTTTTTAACTTTGTTAGTTTTTCCAACGTAACGTCCAACTCTTTTTTTCTTAGGTTTAACGTTAACTGTATTAACACTTTCAACTTTAACATTGAATATGTTTTCAACAGCTTGTTTGATTTGTGTTTTATTAGCTCTAGTGTCTACTGAAAATGTAATAACATTATTTGCAGCTAAACTTGAACTTTTTTCAGTAATAATTGGCGCTTTAATTATGTCTCTATAGTTACTCATTATTTAAGCACCTCCTCTATTTTTTTAGTAGCAGCTTCTTCTATAATAACTACATCAGCAGCAACTACATCATATGTATTTACTTCACTAGCTTCTAGTAAAATAACATTTTGTAAATTACGTGTAGCTAAAATCATGCTTTCAGTTAATTCATCAACTACAACTAAAATGTTTTTAGCATTTGTTAATGTATTTAAAACTTTTTTAGCTTCACTAGTTTTTGCATTTTCAATATTGAAAGAATCGATTACGATAATATTGTTTTCACTTGCTTTATAAGCTAATGCTGATTTTAAAGCTAGTCTTCTTTCTTTACGATTCATTTTGATTGAGTAGCTTCTCATATGTGGTCCGAATGCTACACCACCATGTCTCCAAAGTGGACTTCTAGTAGATCCAGCTCTAGCTCTACCTGTTCCTTTTTGTCTCCATGGTTTAATTCCACCACCACTAACTTCGCTACGAGTTTTAGTTTCATGTGTACCTTGTCTTAAGGCATTTCTTGTTAATCTAATTGCATCATATAATACTGCATCGTTTGGAACAATTCCGAAAACTTCAGCATTTAAAGTAATATCTTTTACCTTTTCACCTTTAATATTTAATACAGATAATTTTGACATTTAATTACCTCCTAGTTTTCTTCTACTGCAGCTTCAGTATTTTCTACTACAGTTTCTTCTACAGCTTCAACTACTGGTGTTTCAACTTTGTAAGAATTTAATTCTTCTTTAGTGTTAACTTTACCTTCGTTTTTTACAGCTGATTTAATGATTACTAAAGATTTTTTAGGTCCAGGTATATTACCTTTGATTAAAATGCAATTATTTTGAGCGTCTACTGCAACAACTTCTAAGTTTTGGATTGTAACAGTAAGTGTTCCCATGTGACCTGGTAATTTTTTACCTTTGAAAACACGCATTGGTCTCATTGTACCCATTGAACCTGGTCTTCTATGATAATGAGATCCATGTCCCATAGGTCCTCTTGATTGACCATGTCTTTTGATAACACCTTGGAAACCATGTCCTTTAGTAGTACCAGTAACATCAACAACTTCTCCTTCTTCGAAGATATCTGCACTGATAACTTGTCCTAAAGAATAATTGTTAATATCTACACCTCTAATTTCTTTAAAGAAGCGCTTAGGTGTAGTGTTTGCTTTGTTGGTAATTCCAACTGAAGCTTTAGTCGCTAACTTTTCTCTCTTTGTATCAAAACCTAATTGAATTGCCTCATAACCATCGTTTTCAATTGTTTTAATTTGTGTAACTACATTTGGTTCAACTTCAACAACAGTTACAGGAATTAATTTTCCAGATTTAGTAAATACTTGAGTCATTCCTAATTTACGACCTAAGATTCCTTTTTTCATAAATAATTCCTCCTAATTAATTTTGTTTGATTTGAATATCAACGCCACTTGGTATTTCTAAGTGAGTAAGTGAATCAATTGTTTCCTTACTTGGATTGTTGATAACAATAAGTCTTTTATGTGTTCTCTTTTCAAATTGTTCTCTTGAATCTTTATATTTGTGAACAGCTCTTAAAATTGTGATTTTTTCAACTTCAGTTGGAAGTGGTACAGGGCCGCTTACTTCACCGCCAGTTCTTTTAACTGTATCAACAATTTTAGCACAAGCTTTATCAAGATTTTTATGTTCAAAAGCTTTTAATTTGATGTTGATTTTAGTCTTTGACATATCGTAATCCTCCTTTCGCCTATATCTAGTATAGACTTGCTCCGTGTAAAAACCCGACTTTCAGTTTAAATTTTCTTGCAACTTAACCTGGTGTATCGGCAACCTCACACATCTATGCATTCCACACATAGTCAATTATACGCGATAATGCCTTTAAAATCAAGCATATTTAAAATTTTTTTACAATTTTTTTAAATATATTTTGTAAAGCCTTATTATTACATTATAAAATAACATTATATATATATAAAAAAAATAGACTAATTAATAGTCTATTATTTAACGAATGGTAAAATAGCCATAAAACGTGCTTTTTTAACTTCGTTAGCTATATATCTTTGGTGTTTAGCGCAAGCACCAGTTACTCTTCTTGGTAAGATTTTACCTTTATCAGCGCTTACGTATTTTTTAATAATGTCTGCGTCTTTATAATTTACATCTTTACCAGCACACATTTGACATATTTTTTTCTTTTTTCTATAAAACTCTGCCATAGTTATCCTCCTTTATTAATCTAAGAAGTTATCATCTATTGAAACACTATCGCCAAAGTCAGCAAATGGATCATTATCAATGTCAACACTATTATTTGTATCTTGATAATCATATGGTGTTACATTATTATTACTTACACCATTTTCTCTTTGTGCTCTAGATTCTATGAAATGGAATTGATCTAATACAACATCTGTTGTATATCTTTTATTTCCATCTTTATCATCATAACTTCCTGTTTGAATACGACCTTCAATAGCAATTTGATTTCCTTTATCAAAGTAATTACAAATAACTTCGGCTTGTTTTCTCCAAGCTATAATGTTAATGAAATCAGCTTCTCTATTTCCATCTTGATTATTGAATTGTCTATTTACAGCAATGGTAAATCTAGCAAATGGAACATTAGCATTTGTATATCTAAGTTCTGGTTTTGCAGTTAATCTACCAATTAACATTACTCTATTCATAAGTATACCTCACTAGTCTTCAATTTTTGTAATTAAATGACGAATTACGTCAGAACTAATTCCTGCTAAACGATCAAATTCGTTAACAGCATCATCATTACTAGCTTCTACGAAATATAGGTAATAATATCCGCTTTTGAATTTTTTGATTTCATAAGCTAATTCTCTTTGACCCATTTCTTTTTGTTCAGTAATTTTTGCTCCATTGTCAGTTAAAACTTTACCAAAGTTTTCAACAACCTTCTTAGTTTCATCCTCACTTAATGTAGGTTTAACGATGAACATAATTTCATATTTTCTCATTTTCTACACCTCCTTTTGGTCATATCGGCAATTTCTTGCAAGGAGTAAATTAATACTCGTTTAAGATTATAACAAAAAAACTTTACAATGTAAAGTTCTTTTTAATATTATTATTAGTCTCTACTATCACCAAATAATCTTAATATATCTAAGAATAAGTTAATAAAGTCTAAGTAAAGCTCTAAGGCTCCATAAATAGCTAAGTTGTCTTCTTCTATTACATTTTGCAAAGATAATATTTTTTGAACATCATATGCAGTAAATCCCATAAATACTAAAATACTTATTGAACATATAATAATTGCAAATGTAGATCCACCTACAAACATATTTATAAGTGCACAGATAATAATTGCAAATAAAGCTATCATTAAATATGTTCCAAATTTAGTTAAGTCAATATTAGTTTTATATCCTAAAAATGCAAGTATTGCAAATGCAACAGATGTAATTAAGAATACAAATATAATTGAAGACATCTCATAATATGCAAAAATTGATGAGAATGTTAGTCCTGATACAAATGAATAAAGTATGAATAATACTCTTGCACTTGTAGGACTCATTTTTGTAATTCTAGCACTAAGTACTATTACAAGTACTATTTCTATAATAGCTAGTAATAAATAGCTATTAATCATTGAATAAAACATATTAGTATTTGTTGCAACTATATAACCTGTTAAAAATGTAACTAAAAGTCCAATTGACATCCAGCCAAACACTTTTTTAAGTAAATCGTTCATAACTCACCTTATACATTAAATCTAAAATGACATATATCGCCATCTTGCATAATGTATTCCTTTCCCTCTATTCGAAGCTTACCAGCTTCTTTAACTTTTAACTCACTACCATATTTCTTTAAGTCTTCAAAACTGATAGTTTCTGATCTAATAAAACCTTTTTCAAAATCACTGTGGATAATTCCAGCACACTTAGGTGCTTTTGAGCCTGTTTTAAAAGTCCAAGCTCTACATTCATCAGTACCTGCTGTAAAGAATGTAGAAAGTCCAAGTAACTTATATGTAGCTTTTATTAATTTATTTAAACCACTATCTTTTATTCCTAATTCATTTAAAAACATTTCTCTTTCTTCAATAGGTAGTTCACATAAATCTTCTTCTATTTTAGCGCATACTGTAATAACTAGAGCGTTTTCACCTTTAGCATGTTCTCTAACCGCTTCAACATATTCGTTTGTATCAGATATACATGCTTCTTCATCAACATTCGCCATATATATAATTGGTTTTAATGTAAGTAAATTAAAACTTTTTATAAGTTCTAATTCATCATCTGTTAAATCTAATTGTCTTATATTAATACTATGCTCAAGTGCATCTTTTATTTTATTTAACGTATCAACTTCAAATCTAACTTCTTTATCTTTTGTCATTTGAGCTTTTTTACCAATTCTGCCAATTCTGTTATTAATAACCTCTAAATCAGCAAGCATTAATTCTAAATTAATAACTTCAATATCTCTTACAGGATCAACAGTACCATCTACGTGAATAATATCACTATTTTCAAAACATCTAACAACTTCTACAATTGCATCAGTCTCTCTTATATGTGATAAAAACTTATTACCAAGGCCTTCACCATTAGATGCTCCTTTAACAAGTCCTGCTATATCAGTATATTCAATTGTTGTTGGAACTAAACTCTTTGGTTTATACAAATCATTTAAATAGTCTAATCTCTCATCTGGAACAACTACAACACCAACATTAGGATCAATTGTTGCGAATGGGTAATTAGCCGCCAATATCTTTTGATTTGTAATAGCATTAAATAATGTGCTTTTACCGACATTTGGTAAACCAACTATTCCTGCCTTTAAACTCATTTTATCTCCCCCTATATTACAGCATATGTCTTAACGCCTATTGGAAGTGCCATTACATACCATATAACTATAATAAGTAGCCATACAATAGCCATAATAAGTATTATTGGTAACATATCTTTAAATATACCAAATATACTTACTTGTTTTCTTTCATTAGTACGATACTTCTCAATAAATGCAAGCATTATTATATAATAGATATATATAGGTGTCAAAGCTTTTCCGACACTATCTGCTGCTTTAAATATAAACTGTGTAAAATTAGGAGTTATATTTGATTGCATGAAAAGCGGAATAATTACAGGAGATGCAATCTCCCATTTCTTTGTTGTATATGGAAGTAAAATACTCATTAAAATAACTGTTACAAAGAATATAATAATTAGTATTACACCTGATATTTGAAGTGATCCAACAAGTTCAATTAGCTTAGATGCAAATACAACGCCTAAATTAGTCCAATCAATAATTCCCATCAAAAGTGATATAAAGAACATTAATACAAACATAAATCCTAAATTTTCAAAGTTCATTGATAAGCCTAAACTAAATTCATGGCTTGTTTTAATATTTCCTGATTTCTTACCATATAGATATCCACATATTATAAGTTGTAGTGTTATTATCAAAACTAATCCATTTCCAAATGGAGAAGATGAACCAAATAATTTATCTATATATCTAGTTGCTTCACTATCTAATAAAATTCCAGCGAAAGGAAGTTTAATTGGTAAAATCATATATAGAATTAATAATAAATAAATAAAACCTGCAAAAACTGAAATTCTTTTAGCTTTTTTATCAACTACTAATTCTTGTTCCTCTTCTGTTGCTATATATTTCTTAGCAAGTTTAACTGTTAGATATTTATCAATTAAAATAGTAAGTACAATTGTTAATATTAATGTTGATACAATCATCATATATATATTTGAATATAACCCATATGAGAAAGTTGCATCTATATCAGCCTTAGCAGCATCAATTGTAAGAAGTGATAATGAATAATCAGTATAATTAAAAATGATTCCAGCACCATATCCAAGTGTTATACCTAAGAATACTGTCATTATACCAAGTATAGGATTTTTTCCTAAATATTTATATAATGCACCTGTTAATGGAAGTAAAAATATATAACTATAATCTCCAATAACAGTACTAATAACACCAAAAAGAACTGTTAAAAAAATAATAATATTTATTTTAACTCTCTTAAGTGGTGAAAAAATTGCATTTAAAAATCCACTCTTTTCGCATATACTTATACCAAGCAAAGATATAATTAAAAGGACTAGTGGTTCAAACATACGGAAATTTTTTACTGTATTACCAACAATATATTTAATTCCATCTATGCTAAATAAATTTCTAACTGTCACAAGAGTAGTTTCCATAGTGCCATTTGATATAATTGTTCTAGAGCTATCGAAGCCAAGCATATTTAATATAAAACTTAATACTCCAACTCCAAGAATCATGTACATTATAACGAGTACAGGTCCATATAATTTATCCTTTTTCTTTCTAGCCATAAGCCACCTACTTAACTATTTTTTTTATTTTTTTATTAAATTCTATTCTTGGCATCATTATACTTCTACCACAATTTAGGCACTTAATTTTAATATCAGCACCTACTCTTATAATTTGCCAATTATTTGTTCCGCATGGGTGAGATTTTTTCATAATAACTATATCATTTAATTTATAATCCATTATGAATCACCACCTGATTATATGGAATAGTAATTCCAGCTTTATCAAATTCACATTTTATTTCTTTTCTTAATTTTCTTTCAACTTCAAAATTTTTTAAAGGATGCGTTAAAGCTGTTATTCTAATAGTTACACCAGAATCGCCTAGATTATCAACCCCATCAATTGTAATAGGCCCCTTTATATCAGATATTTCTTTTTCAAGCCTAGCAAATAATTTTTCTAAAACATTATTTACTTTATCGAGATTCTCTTCATACGCAACATCTACATTCACAATAGCTAATGATTTACTCATACTATAGTTTACCACACTATCTATAGTTCTGTTTGAAATAAAGCAATACTCTCCAGTATATGCTTTTAACTTTGTAGTTCTAAGTCCAACTGATATTACTTCTCCTTTAAAATTATTTATTTTAACTGTATCACCAATATTATATTGATTTTCAACAACAATAAATATTCCAGCAAATAAATCTTTTAAAGTGTCTTGAAAAGCTAAAGCAACTACAGCAGAAGCAACTCCCAAGGATGCTATCAAACTACTAGTATTAAAACCATTAATTGATAGTATTGTTATAATGCCCAAAACAATTAAAAAGTATTTAGTAATATTATTTATTAAACTAATTACTGTTTTATTTTTTTTAGGCATCAATTTTTTTGATTCAATCTTAAACATTCTTTTTGTTATATAGTTGACTGTCACATATATAAAAGTAAAGCCAACTACAACTGCAAGAGAATGCATAAGTTTAGTTTCTAATAAAACATCTAGCAAATTAATCACCTTTTATATCTAATATTTCTAGAATTCTATTTAAATCCGCATTATTAACATATGATATTTCTATTTTCTTATCACTAATTTTAACCTTTGTATCCAATTTATCTCTCATTAAGTCTTCAACATACTTGTATTCATTAGATTTTGGTTTTCTAATTATTTTATTTTTCTTAACAATTTCATCTGTTTTTGTTAATTCTTCTAACTCATGAACACTTATTTTTTCATCATCAACTTTTTTTGCCAAAGAATTTATTAAATCTACATTATCTAACTTACTAAGTATTCTTGCATGTGCCATACTTAGTTTATTAGTATTGACCATTTCTTGAACATTTTCAGGAAGTCTTAAAAGGCCAAGAATATTTGTGATATGACTTCTACTTTTTCCAACTCTCTTAGAAAGTTCTTCTTGAGTTAGATTTAATTTTTCGATTAAAGCTTTATATGCTTCTGCTTCTTCTATTGCATTTAAATTTTCTCTTTGAAGATTTTCAAGAAGCGCTATTTCCATCATTTCTTCATCAGTGAAATCTCTAATAATTGCAGGAATTTTATCTAATCCAGCAAGCTTAGATGCTCTAAATCTACGTTCACCGGCAACAATTTCATAACCTTTAATACTTTTTTTAACAATTATTGGTTGAAAAACGCCATGTTCTTTTATTGATGATGCTAGTTCTTTAAGTGCATCTTCATCAAATATTTTTCTTGGTTGATATGGATTTACTCTTAATTCATCTATTTTAATATCTTTTATTTCATCTTTAGGTGTTACTTCATATATAGTTTCTTCAAAATTATCCAAATTTAAATTTTCATTATTAAATAATTCTTCTAGTCCTCTACCTAAGGCTCTTTTTCTACTTTCCATTTCTTTCAATCACCTCTTTAGCCAAATTCAGATACGCTTCTGATCCCCTATTTTGTGAGTCATATGCAATTATTGGTTTACCATGACTTGGTGCTTCAGATAGTCTTACAAGTCGTGGAATAATTGTATCATATACTCTTTCCTTAAAATAACTTTTTATTTCTTCTACTACTTCCAATCCTAAATTAGTACGACCATCTAACATTGTTAAAAGTACCCCTTCAATATCTAATGTTGGATTTAGTGTTCTTTGAGCCATCATGATTGTATTTAAAAGTTGCATAATACCTTCTAGTGCGAAAAATTCACATTGTACTGGAATTATGACTGAATCAGATGCAGTAAGTGCATTAGTAGTTAATATCCCAAGTGAAGGTGGGCAATCGATAATAATGTAATCAAAAGTATCTCTTACCTCATCAAGATGTTTTTTTAACTGTTTACCCTTTGAAAATGATTTGTCTCCTGATTGCATTTCACTCAATTCAAAATCAATTCCTGCCAAGTTAATTGTTGCTGGAATAATGTATAAATTTTTAAATTTAGTTTTAATTATTACATCATTAAGCTCGGCTTCATCTTTCAAAAGTTCATACATACTTGCTGTGTAATTTGTCTTATTTATGCCAACTCCTGTTGTAGAATTACCTTGAGGATCTAAGTCAACTAATAATACTTTTTTACCTAAATATCCAAGTGAAGCAGCTAAGTTAATACTAGATGTAGTTTTACCTACACCTCCCTTTTGATTTACAAGTGCTATAATTTTTCCCATAAAATCACCATTTTCATAATAAATATCTATATAACATTTTATCACAAAGTAGGAAATATTGCTATTATATTTTTTATATTATTTCTTTATTGTTTAAAATCTTGTAAAAATGCCATATTAATAAAGGGAGGAATAATATGACACAAAAAGAATTACTTTATGTAGAAGATGCTATAGGCCATGAGACAAGTATTATAGAAATTATTGAAAATTCTATTAATTCTATGGATGACGATGGTTTAATTAATATTCTAGAAAATGATTTAAAAAAACATGAAGACATTAAATCTAAATTAATTAACCTATTGGAGGCAAAGACTAATGAATAAGCTTGCATTTGAAAATTATTTACTTGTTTTAAAAAGCACAGTTGAAGTATATGTTCATGGAACTTTAGAATCTTCAAATAATGATGTTAAAGATTTACTTAAAAATTCGCTAAACAGCATTCTTGATATGCAAAAAGAAACATATAAAGAAATGTCTAAAGAAGGATGGTATCAAACTAATAATGTTGATGCTAGTGCAATCAGTCAAACTTTACAAAAAATAAAAAATAATTAATAAAAAATCAACTTTTTAAAATATATAATGTAATTGAGTGTAAACTATTTTTTATATTGGTGCTCCTTATTTTTACACTACACTCCCAGCGATTTATTTCACTGAGAATTATTTTAAAGAAAAAACGATTTCAAATTAGAAATCGTTTTTTTATTCACTTAGTAATTTAATTAATTCTTCTTTATCAAGTTCATTAGCATTTTCAATACCTTTTTCTAAAGCAAATTCTCTTAGCTCTTTAATATCTAAGTCATTAATACTTAATTCTTCAAAATCTGATACATCTACTTCTTTATCTTCTTCAGGTAATGTTCCATGTTCAACCAAGTAATCAATTTCTTCTTTAGTGATTGTTTCTTTTTCAAGTAATGCTTCAGCTATTAGTTTTAACAAATCTCTATTTTCAGATATGATTTTTTTAGTTTTTTCATAACATTCATTAATGATTTTTCTTTGTTCTTGATCTATTTCAAATGCTACTTGACTAGAGAAATTTCTTGATTTATTGTAGTCTCTTCCTAAGAATACACTACCTTCTTGTTGTTCAAATTGAACAGGTCCTAAATCACTCATACCATACTCAGTTACCATAGCACGGGCAATTTTTGTTGCTTTTTCAAAATCATTATGAGCTCCAGTAGTTATCTCGTCAAATTCTATTTCTTCAGCAACACGTCCACCTAAAAGCCCACTAATTGATTCTAAAAGTTCAGTTTTAGTTGATAGATATGTTTCTTCTCTTGGAAGCATTAAGTTATATCCACCAGCTTGTCCACGTGGAACAATTGTTATTTTTTGAACATCATTAGCGCCTTCTAATTTAAGACCTACAACAGCATGTCCAGCCTCATGATACGCAACGGTTCTTTTTTCTTTTTCTGTATATTTATGAGATACTTTAGCTGGACCCATTAACACTCTATCATGAGCTTCGTCAATCTCAGCCATAGTAATCATTTTTTTACCACGTCTAACTGCAAGAAGTGCTGCTTCATTTAGTAAATTCTCTAAATCAGCGCCACTAAATCCAATTGTTCTTTTTGCTATATTAGATAAATTAACGCTTTTGCTAAATATTTTACCTTTAGCATGTACGTTTAATATATCCTCTCTACCTTTTTTATCAGGCAAATTAACTGTAATTTGTCTATCAAATCGACCTGGTCTTAAAAGTGCTGGATCAAGTACATCTGGTCTATTTGTTGCAGCAATAATAATTATACCTTCATTTGCGCCAAATCCATCCATTTCAGTTAATAATTGGTTAAGTGTTTGTTCACGTTCATCGTGACCTCCACCAAGGCCTGCACCACGTTGTCTACCTACAGCGTCAATCTCATCTATAAATATTAAACAAGGGGCATTATGTTTTGCTTGTTTAAACATATCTCTTACTCTTGATGCACCAACACCTACAAATAATTCAACAAAGTCAGAACCACTTATAAAGTAAAATGGTACATTTGCCTCACCTGCAACAGCACGTGCAAGTAATGTTTTACCAGTTCCTGGAGGACCTTGTAATAAAACACCTTTTGGAATTCTAGCTCCCATAGCTGTAAATTTCTTTGGATTTTTTAAGAAGTCAATTAATTCTTGCACTTCTTCTTTTTCTTCATCTAATCCAGCAACTTCTTTAAATGTAACTTTTTTAGTATCTTCACTTAAACGAGCTCTACTTTTTCCAAAATCCATTGATTTATTAGCACTACCCATTTGCTTAGATAGGAAATAAATACTAAATCCTATTATAAGAGCAATTGGAAGTACATTCATCAAGAATAAAAAGATTGTACTTGATGCTGGATCTGAATTAGTAGTTACCTTAAAGTTGTTTTCTTTAGAAGAATCTAATATATCTGAAATAACTTCTTCAGATAAAGGAGCTTTTAGATAAAAAGATTCATTCTTTTCATATCCCTTTAATTTACCAGTTATTTCATATACACCACCACCACTACTTGGAGTAAGTGATAGTTCAGTGACTTTATCAAGTTGTTTATAAAATTCGTTATAGTTAAGTTTATTAACTTTAACACCTGTCAAATTCATAAAAAATAAGACAGCACATATAAATATACCTAAAGATACATATGAGAATATAGTCTTTCTTGCTTGATTTTTCTTCATAATAATCTCCTTTCTTAATAGTACCTAAGTATTATATCATAATTTTCTGATTTTGTTTTATCAAATTTAGATTTTTTTAATCCGGGTAACCAAACTATTGTATTATTAGAATCAACTACAACAGGCCACATATTACGCTCTTGAATCGAAATTTTTTTATCAATAAAAATATCATTTATTTTTTTACTGCCAAGCATACCTTTAACACTTATTCTATCGCCATCTTGTCTTGTTCTAACTCGAAGTGGAAATTTAACATCATCACTAGATAATCTACATATAAAATTATCTGTTTGTTCTGATTTATTTAATACTTCTATATTTTTTCCATTAGGGAGATTAATATAATTAATTACTTCTATTTCATATTCTTTATCATTTATAGGTTCATTTACAAATTCCAGCATATTATAATTTCTTATAGCTTTTAAATTGTTTGGTAAATATATATATGCATTTGGCTTTTTAGACATAATTAAATTATATATAAGCTCAGCATGATTATCAGTAATTAACATTAAATCATCTTGATAAATATGCTCCAATATATAGTATATAACCTTCATTGCAATTACATGCTCTAGTTTTAAAAATTCTTCAATATTAAGTACGTTTTGTGGATAAACTTTAGGAATAACAGCTTTTACTTGTTTATCAATATAATCATTATATTCAAGAAGTATTGTTGAAAACTTATAAAATTTTTTATGAACATTATAATCTTCTTTTTTTAGTTCAGGTACTATATATTTTCTAAATCTATTTCTTGTATGAATATCTTCCAAATTTGTTTCATCTATAAAATAGTGAATTCTATTTTTTCTGTTATAATCTATTAATTCTTGTTTTGTAATTTCTATAAATGGGCGAAGTATTTTATAAAATCCTCTGTCAACAATTTTTGAAAAACCACTATATCCTCTTAATGTTGAGCCACGAGTAAGTCTCATTAAAATTGTTTCAATTAAATCATCACCATGATGTGCAGTAAGCAAATATTTTGCATTATACTCTTTTACAACTTGTTCAAAATAATTGTATCTCTTTGTTCTTGCTTCATTTTCAAAATTATCGTCACCATATTCTTCGATAATCATTCCTTCAAATATTATATTGTTATTGCGACAAAACTTTTCAACATATTGTTGTTCTTCCAACTGACCTGGACGACCTGTATTATGATTTACATGTGCGCATACCACTTCTATATCTATCGCTTTTTTTATTCTAGCAAGCATATGCAAAAGCGCCATAGAATCTGGCCCACCACTTACTGCCGCAACTAATGTATCTCCATATTTTATTTGAACATCTTTCATCAAAAAATCGTATGCATCTTTCATACTTTCACCTCTTTATACTCTATAATTAAGTATATCAAAAAAAGGTAATTAATTCTACCTTTTTATTTACCAATTTATTATATTTGACCCATTATCTTTTAAAAACTCATTTGTCCTAGAAAATGGCTTACTATCAAAAAAACCACGGCTAGCTGACAAAGGAGATGGATGAGCACTTTCAATTATAAAGTGACTCTTATTTTTTATAAGATTTTTTTTACTTCTAGCATAATTTCCCCACAAAATAAACACTATTGGTTTTTCTCTCTCGCCAAGAAGTTCAATTATTTTATCTGTAAATATTTCCCAACCTTTACCTTTGTGAGAAAGAGGCTTATCTTTTTCAACAGTTAAAATTGCATTTAATAATAACACTCCCTGATCTGCCCAGTCTGTTAAATCAGTTTTTTTACGTTCAATATTTAAATCAGTTTTTAATTCTTTAAATATATTTTTTAAAGATGGAGGAATCTTAGTTCCTTCTTGAACTGAAAAAGAAAGTCCATGAGCTTCACCCTCACCATGATAAGGATCTTGTCCTAATATAACAACTTTTACATCGTTAAAACTAGTATGTTTTAATGCATTAAATATATTTGAATATTCAGGATAAATAGATTTACTATTATATTCAGAATTAATAAATTTCATTAAATTTTTAAAATAATCTTTATTAAATTCATCTTTTAAAACATTATCCCAATCATTTTTAATCATTAATTACCTCTACTTCTTTAAAGAAATCTTCACCATTAGCAGTTTTATTAAGCAAGTTTATTAATTCATCACCAGATAATTTTTTATATTGTGTATCCTCAACAACTTTTATTTGTTCTGTAGAATCATTTTTTCCCTCTTCAAGTTTTTCTTCATTAATATCATTATTTACTTTTATATTGTCATAATCAAAATTTAATTTTAAATCTTCTAGTGTTGATTCTTCTATTTCTTTTTCAATTGCTGATGTATCGACATTAGTCATCAATTCAGCTTCTATTTTATCGTTTATAGTATCATTTAAATCATCATTTATACTTGTTTTTTCCTCTTCTAATGTTTGTTTTTCTATACTATCAGTTGATTCTTCAAATATATCACTATTTAATGAGGTATTATTATCAATATTTTGCTCAATCCAATCATCGGTTGCACCTTTTATTGTCTCAACATCATCATCACTTATTTCTTCAGTATCATCACTAACATCAATATCTAGATCAATGCTATCATTTGAAAAATATTTGTTTA
>JAFUZI010000077.1 GCA_017476705.1 Bacilli bacterium | reverse complement strand
GGATGAAGAGAGTGGTACAACTATTTATATGCGTAGTAAAGTTGATGCAATTGACTATAAATACTTTGTTGAACCAAACATTCCTAAATTTAAAATTACTAAAGAATGGTTAGAAGAAATTAAAGCATCTATTCCAGTACTCGGCCATGAGAGAAAAGAATTATACATGAATGAATATGGACTTACTAATTATGATGCTACAATTCTTGTTAAAGAAAAAGATATTTCAGATTACTTTGAAGAATGTATTAAATCTGGTGTTGATAAAAAAGAAGCAGCAAACTGGATTACAAGTGTAATCTTAGGATTTATAAATAAATTTAATTTAAATATTAATGATATTTTTGTAAAACCTAATATGCTTGCTGATTTAATAAAATTAGTTAGTGCTAAAACTATTTCATCTAAACAGGCTAAAGAAGTTTTATATGAAGCTTTAACTGAAGCAAAAGTTCCAACAGAACTTGTTAAAGAAAAAGGTTTAAAACAAATAGGCGGTGAGGATGAGATTAAAGCTGTTGTACTAGAAGTATTAGCTGAACATCCTGATGCTATAGATGACTATAAATCAGGTCACACTAATATAGCTGATTTCTTAGTTGGACAAGTAATGAAGAAAACTAGAGGTCAAGCAAATCCTGCTATGGCAAGAAGTATGATGTTAGAAGAATTAAACAAATAAAAAGTTTAATTCTTTTTAAATAATATGCATATTAATAATGTGGATAGCAGTGAGAAGAGAAATCGAGGGACGTGTAAGTCTATCCAGTTAATGATAAAAGACTAGATATTATCTAGTCTTTTTGTATTCTTCTAAAGTTATTTTTTTATCATGTATAAACTTCGCTATTTTAACATCTACATATCTAAAGTGCCATGGCTCATATTTGAATCCTGTAATATATTCTTTTCCTTTAGGATATCTTAAGATAAATCCATATTTATATGCATTCTTTATCATCCATTTAAATTCTTTAGACTCTTCAAACTTATTATAGTCAAAATTTGATCCTTCTACATCAACAGATAATCCAAGTTGATGTTCAGAGTGTCCTGCTTTGGCTGATGCAATTAACGCTTTTTTAAGCCCTTTAGTTTTAACATAATGATTAAATAGTTCTTTTTGATAAAAATAGCTTCTATATGTTGATACTGCTATTATTCTATAGCCTTCACTTTTTGCATCTTTACTTAAAAGTTCAAAGTGTTTGCATGCATCACGTCTTAAATACTTATTTTTATTTGAATATGATTCATTTATTTTAATTAAATCATAAGGCCTATAATATTTAGATAGTCTATTATTCTTATTAACTAGCGTATCTAATTTATAAGGCTTTTTAACATCTTTTATATTTTTATAAAATTGATTATTATTCTTATAAATAAAATATATTATTATGATAATAAGCAGAGTAGATATAATAATTCTATTCAAAAGTATCACCACTATATAATATGAAAAAAAGACTAAATTAGTCTTTGTTTTCTACATAGTATGCATAATATTCTTCAAAAGTAATACCTTCTTTATAAATCTTTTTGGCATTTTCTACACCTACATATCTATAGTGCCATGGTTCATAATCATATCCAGTTAGGTTTTCTTTATCCTTAGGATATCTCAAGATAAATCCATATTTATATGCGTTATCGGCTAACCATTTAGCCTCAGGTGTTTCATCAAAATTATCCATTGTACTTTTATATGTTACTATATCAAGTGCGAGTCCTGTTTGGTGTTCAGAATATCCTGGACGAGCAGCATAAGCATCAGCCCATTCTTCACTTTCACGAATTGCGTAACTATTCCAAATTCTATCTTGATCTTTATATGTTCTATATGATGATGTAATAATTAAATTTAATCCTTCACTTTTAGCTTTCGCATACATCTTTTTAAATGCACTAATAGTTTCTTCAGTAGCAGAGTTCTCATCATACGCGTAAGTTTTAGAAGCATCTACTATATTTTCTGGTACATAATCTTCTTTTAAATGATAGAATTTATTAACAAGCATCATTGTACCTTTTTTAGTATCGGTATCCTTAATAGCATCTTCATCGTACCATTCATGGTCAGCATGTACATTGACAATACTTACGATATCTTTAAGTTTTGTAGATTTATTTTCTTTTTGATATTTTAAATATCTATCTAGATTACTAAAGATAAAATATTTTTGTTTAATGAATGAAGTTATATTTTTATCATATTTATGTTTTAATAATTCATCTAACTGTTTATCTTTTAAATTTAATATAACTTCAACTTGAGCTTTTTCGTATCCTAGTTTTAAAAATTTATATTCATAACTGTGTGTATAATTAATATGCTTAATTAAAGATGTTAGTGCGATTATAAAAATAACTAAACCAGCAAATACATAGTATACTTCTTTTTTAAGTCTTCTTCTTTTCATATCATCACCCTAATATAATTATAGCAAATTCTGTATTTTTTTCAACAAATTAATACATATTATTAGTGGTGATATAATGAATCTATTTTTATTATGTTTAAAAATATTTAGTGTTAGAATTATAGATGTATCAATAGGTACAGTTAGATCTATATTTACAATAAAGGGTAAAAATTTTACGGCAAGCTTAATAGGATTTTTTGAAGTGCTTGTTTGGTTTTTGGTTGCTAAAGAAGCACTTGATACAGATAATAATAGTATATTAATTGCTATATCTTATTCATTAGGATTCGCTACAGGTACATATTTAGGAGGATATTTATCAAGTAAGGTTATTAAAATTAAACTAGGTGTACAAGTTATATTATCCAGTAAAAATAAGAATATAGTTAAATTAATTAGAGATTATGGATATGCTGTAAGCGTAATTGATGTTAAGGGAAGAAACTTTATAGACTCTAGATATATGTTATTTATTGAGATAGAAAGTGATAAATATAATGAACTAACTAATTTAATTAAAAGTTTAGATGATAAAGCTTTTATAGTAGTAAATGAAACTAAGTATGTTCATAATGGCTATTTTGCTAAATAATTTGTTGACTAAGTATATTAAAAAGTGTTAAAATATCTATGTAAATTGTTGACGAAGACAAGTAATAGATGATTTATTTAAAGAGAGTTAGTGGTGCTGGAAACTAATAATAATAGTCTATGAAATCTACTTCTGAGAGGAACTAATCATTCCCGGTGAATAGCCGTTATCAAAATTAAGTTAAATCAAGGATGGTACCGTCTTTTAAAGACTCCTTAAGTGCCATCTTTTTTTGTTGGAAAGGTGATAATATGATAGATATTAAGTTAATTAGAGAAAATAAAGAATTAGTTAAAGAAAATATAAAGAAAAAATTCCAAGATCATAAGCTACCACTTGTTGATGAAGTATATGATTTAGATATTGAGTTTAGAAATGCTAAACTTGAAGGAGATAATTTAAGAAAAGAAAAAAATGAAAAAAGTACTTTAATTGGAACTTTAATGCGTGAAGGAAAAATTGATGAAGCAAATAAAGTAAAAGAAGAAGTAGCAACTTTTGGAGCTAGAATTACAGAATTAGAAGAAAAACAAGCTAAACTTGAAGCTGAAATTAAAGAACGTATGATGGTTATTCCAAATATAATAGATGATTCTGTTCCTGTTGGAGAAGATGATACTAAAAACGTTGAAATTGAAAAGTTTGGAGAACCAGTTGTACCAGATTATGAAATTCCATATCATGCAGATATTATAAATAATTTAAATGGTATGGATAAAGATGCTGCTGGAAGAACTAGTGGACAAGGATTTTACTATTTATTAGGTGATATAGCTCGTCTACATGAAGCAATGCTTGCATACGCTAGAGACTTTATGATAAGTAAAGGATTTACTTATGCTATACCTCCTTTTATGATTAGAAGTGATGTTGTAAAAGGCGTTATGTCATTTGAAGAAATGGATGCTATGATGTATAAAATTGAAGGTGAAGATTTATACCTTATTGGAACTAGTGAACATTCAATGATTGGTAAATTTAAAGATCAAATAATAAAAGAGTCTGATCTTCCTATTGCTATGACATCATACTCTCCATGTTTTAGAAAAGAAGGTGGATCTCATGGACTAGAAGAAAGAGGTCTATATAGAGTTCACCAATTTGAAAAACAAGAAATGATCGTTTTATGTAAAGCTGAAGAAGCAATGGACTTCTATAATAAAATGTGGTCATATACAGTTGAGTTCTTTAGAAGCTTAGATGTTCCTGTTAGAACACTTGAATGTTGTAGTGGTGACTTAGCTGATTTAAAAGTTAAATCATGTGATGTTGAAGCATGGAGCCCAAGACAAAAAAAATATTTTGAAGTTGGATCTTGTTCAACACTAGGTGATGCTCAAGCAAGAAGACTTGGAATTAGAGCTAAAGGTGAAAATGGAAACTACTATGTTAATACATTAAATAATACCGTAG
>JAFUZI010000076.1 GCA_017476705.1 Bacilli bacterium | reverse complement strand
CTATAGCCAAAAGCAATTCGTTTTAGACATTTAATTAAATTATTTGTTCCTTCAATAATTCCGTTATTTATATCATATTTAAATGAGTTTTCTATATATTTTAAATTATCATTATATAACTTTAAAGCTTGTTTCATCTTATTAGAAACGTTTGTATTTGAATGTAATACTATTGATTTAAATTTATTAAAATCTTTATTTTTTAAAGAGTTAATTAATCCCTGATAACATTCATAAGTAGCTTTCAATTCTAAATTTGTATTAATTAAGTATTGTACAATTTCTTTTTGAGATAGTTCTTTTTTAAAATGTTTGGAGTATCTTTTTTTATCAGATAACTCATTTTCATTTTTAACAATTAATTTCCAATAATCTTTTAACTTATTATAATTAGGATTAGACTTATAACAAAGTTTAACTCTAGTAGTATTTAAAGCATTATATGCTTGAATAACTATGTGAAATCTATCTATTGATATTTCAGCGTTTTTAAATAATTTTTTAGCCAAGAATATATAACCGGAATAAAAATCAATAGATATATGCTTAACTTTGTCTCTTTCATTTTTAGAATATCTTCTAAAATATTTATCTAAATCAATAGATTTTCTAGAATCTTGAATATCAAAAATATTTCCATTATCGTTATCTGTGATAATAAAAGCCATTTTTCCTTTAGTATCACGAGTCGCTTTAAACTCATCCCAGTTCATAGATTTTGGAAGAGTGGAATGTCTTAAAACAGTATGAGAAGAAATTTCAGTTAGTTTTCTGTCAATTTTAGAAGTAGAAACATCTAATCTTTTAGCAATATCTTTTTCACTTTGTTTTGTCATCAATTCAAGATTTATTTGAAGTTCAGTATTATTAGAAATATTTTTATTTCTATCAATTAAACTAGTTTCAGCAATAAAAGATTTATTACAGTTTCTACAAAAAAATCTTTGTTTGTGAAGAATTAATAAAGAAAAGCAATTCGAAATCTTAGGAATTTTTATTTTACAATTTTTTCTATATCCCCATTTTATGATATCGTTATGGGATTCATTAATACAACCACAACAAGGACAATAATCAGGAATATAAGTTAAAAATCCCTCAATAATCTTATATTTCTTATTTTTAATAACTCTTTCTTCAATATTAGGTAAAATAAAAATATTTTTATCTTCAATGTTTAGTAAATTTAATATATAATTATTCATAGACATAGATTTATTCCTTTCAATGTTTTATTGACCAATTACATTGTATCAAATCTATGTCTTTTTAATAAATAAAAATAGTGTAGTGAATTTACACTCACCAACACTATTTATAATACAACCGTAAAAATAAGCACTAGTTGCTTATTTTTTATTTGTTTTTATGTTAATATAGATATGGTGAATTATTATGAACGATAGAATTATAATTTGTCCTAATGATTATAAAACTAGTTTATTAAAGACTAATTCTTTTAATAGTGATTTAGAATCTATTAAGTATTATACGAAAAAAGAATTCTTGGATAATTATTATTTCAGTTATGATTATAAAGCTATTTATTATTTAATGAAAAAATATAATTATGATATCGATGTTTGTATAAAATATTTAGATAGTTTATATACAATTGATGTTTCTAAAACTTATAATAGTAAAAAAATTGAATTTCTTCGTAATTTAAAAATTGAATTAAATAATAATGATTTACTTTATTATAATAATTCTTTTAAAGATTATATTGATGGTAAAGAAATAGTTGTTTCTAATTATTATGATTTAGATTTATACATGGAAGAAGTATTAAATTATAAAGTTACTTTTCCTGATAGTAAGATTAGTAGTTCTGTTTATGAATTTAAGAGTATGGAAGATGAAGTAAATTATGTATGTTTAGAAATAATTAAATTATTAAAACAAGGAGTTTCAATAAATAATATTTTTCTATGTAATGTAAGTGAAGAATACTATTATACTCTTAATAATTTGTTTTCTTACTATAAGATACCTATTAATATTCCATTTAAGAGAAGTATTATTGGAAATAGCTTAGTTAAAGATTATTTAGAGAATGGTAATTTAGATTTAGAAAGTAATAATCCTGTTTTAAAGAAGTTAGTTTCTGTTTTAAATAAATTAGTTTATGTTAATAGAGATGATGAATACTATAAAAAGATTCTTATTCATGAGTTAAAAAATACTTATTATGATAATAAAGAATTAGATAAGGCGGTTACTATTAAAGATTTAACTTATCCTTTTAGTGATTCTGATTATGTTTTTGTTTTAGGATTTAATCAAGATGTTTTACCTAAGATGGAAAGAGATGATTCTTTTATAAGTGATAGTATAAAATGCGAATTATCTATGTATGATACTAATTATATAAATAACCGAAAAAAGAAGTGTTTAGTATATTTACTAAGTAATATTAATAATTTATATTTATCCTATAAATTACAAAGTCCATTTAATAGTTATTATCCATCTTATTTAATAAATGAATTAAATTTAGAGGTAATTAAAGATTATAAATTTAATTATAATTATTCAAATTATTATAATAAGATTTTACTTGGAGAAAAACTAGATGATTATTATGTTTATGGAGTAAAAGACGATGTTTTAGAGCTATTAAATAATCATTATACAATCCCTTATAACACATATGATAATTCATTTAAGGGAATTAATCATGATCATTATTTAACTAATTTAGATTATCCTTTAAAACTAAGTTATACTTCTTTAAATGCTTATAATGAATGTAAGTTTAAATACTATATTAAGTATGTTTTAAAACTTGATCAATTTAGTGATTCTTTTTCTTCTTTTGTAGGTAGTCTATATCATAAGATATTATCATTATATAAACATCCTGGTTTTGACTTTTTAGTAGAGTTTAATAAATATTTAGAAAAAAGAGAATTGAACTTTAAAGAAAAAGTATTATTACTAAGAATTAAACAAGATATATTAGACTTTTTAGATGTTTTAAAAAAACAAGATTTAATTACGGCCTATGATAATAGTTATTATGAAAAGCTATTTGAAGTGGATTTATCTTGTGATGTGTCTGTTAAATTTATTGGGTATATTGATAAGATTATGTATTATAAAAAGATAGAAGATATATATTTTTCGATTATTGATTATAAAAGTGGAAATATTGATACTCATATAGAACCTATGAAATATGGTCTTCATATGCAGTTACCAGTATATTTATATTTAATTCATTATTCTAAAGTATTTAATAATCCAATATTTACAGGAATATATTATCAAAATATATTATTTGATTATCCTAAATATGATTTAGTTAATAGTAATAAATATCTAGAAAGATATTATTTAAATGGTTATTCTACTGATGATGTTTCAGTGCTTGAATTATTTGATTCTACTTATAATGATAGTGAATTAATAAAAAGTATGAAATATAGTGATGAGAAAGGTTTTTCTAGATTTAGTAAAATAATTTCTAATGATACATTATATGAAATGGTTAAATTTACTAAAAAACATATTGAAGAAAAAAGAGATGAAATAATAAGTGGGGATTTTTCAATTAATCCTAAAATATATAATTTAGAAAATGTTTCTTGTAAGTATTGTACTTATAGAGATTTATGTTTTTCTAAAGAAGGGGATAAAGTATATTTAGATAAAGTTGATGATTTATCTTTTTTAGGAGGTGAATAAATTGCATTTTACTGAAGAACAGAGACAAGCTATTTTTGAAGATGGTAAAAATATAATTGTTTCGGCAGGAGCTGGTAGTGGGAAGACTGCTGTTTTAACTGAGAGAGTTAAACAAAAACTTTTAAGTGGTATTCATGTAAATGAATTATTAGTTTTAACATTTACAAGTGCTGCTAGTTTAGAGATGAAAGATAGAATTAGAAAAGCAATTTTTTCAACTCCAGAAATAATAAGTGAGGCTAACTACATAGATGGTGCTTATATCTGTACTTTTGATTCATTTTCACTTTCTATTTTAAAAAAATATCATACTGAGGCTAATATAAGTAGTGATATTAGTGTTTGTGATGAAGTAATTATAGATATTGAAAAGAAAAAAATAATAGATGAGATATTTGATGAATACTATATGCTTTCTAATAAAAAATTCTTAAAGCTAATTAGAGATTTTTGTCTAAAAGATGATAAAGATCTAAAAGATGATATATTAAATGCTTATCGAAAAATAGAATTGAAATATGATAAAGAATTTTATTTAGATAATTATAGTAATTTAGAATTATCACAAGATAAAATAGATTATTATGTTTCTTTATATATGGATTTACTTTATAGTCTACAAAAAGATATTAGAGATTTAATATTAGAATTACATAATCATTTTGAAGACGAATTTGTATTAAAAATGGAAGATAATTTTTCTAAATTATTAAATGCATCTTCTTATGATGATTTCTTAACAGCTTTGGATTACGCTAGTATAAGAGTACCTAAAGGTTCTACTGAAGAAGGAAAAAGAATTAAACAAACTATATTTGATATAGCGAAGAGTATTAAAGCATATTGTGTTTATGAATCAACTTCTTCGATGATTGAAGAATATAAGAGTACTTTTTCTAATATTGAAATTATTGTAGAAATACTAAAGAAATTTGATAAAAAACTAGATTCATATAAGAAAAATAATAATTTATATACATTTACTGATATAAGTAGATTAGCTATTAAGATAGTATCAGAAAATGAAGATATTAGAGTAGAACTTACAGATAGTTTTAAGGAAATATTAGTTGATGAGTATCAAGATACATCTGATTTACAAGAAAAGTTTATTTCTTTAATTAGTTCTAATAATGTTTATATGGTAGGGGATATTAAACAATCTATTTATAGATTTAGAAATGCTAATCCTAGTTTATTTATGGAAAAATATAACTTATATAAAGGTCCTAAGTATGAATTAAAAATAGATTTATTAAATAATTTTAGATCAAGAAGAGAAGTTTTAAATAATATTAATTCTATTTTTGATTTAATAATGGATCAAGATATAGGAGGAGCAGATTATAGTAAATCACATAGAATGATATTTGGAAATACTTCTTATGATAAAGAGTTTAAAACTAATCAGAATAATGATATGGATATATTAGTTTATGATTTAGAAAAACTAGGAAAACTTACTAAGAGTGAAGAAGAAGCATTTATTATAGGGTATGATATCTTAAATAAAATAAATGATAATTACTTAGTATTTGATAAAGATAAAAAAATACTTAGAAAAGCAGAATATAAAGATTTTGTAATTCTTTTAGAAAAAAGCCATGATTTTCTTTTATATAAAAAAGTGTTTGAATACTTACATATACCTATTAATATTCATAAAGATGAATCATTTAAAAAAGATGATGATAGTTTAGTTATTAGAAATTTATTTAGACTATTAATTTGTATAAAACAAAAAAGATTCGATAGTGAGTTTCGTTATACTTTCACATCTATTTCTAGAAGTTTTCTTTGGAATAGTGATGATTCATTGATATATGATTTAATTTGTAATGATGAGGTATTTGAATCGGAGTTATATAAGAAATGCTTAGAATTAGTTAATTATATAGATAAATATAGTTTAAGTGAGTATTTCTTATATGTAGTTAATTCTTTTGATTATACTAATAAATTACTTACTTTATCTAATATTAAATCTTTTAGAATTAGATTAGAGTACTTTTATAATTTATGTGTTAATTATGAAAATATAGGTAAAACTATATATGATTTTTGTGATATATTGAATAGTATATTTGAAAATGATTATGATTTAAAATTTAATGTATTTAATGATAATAGTAATAGTGTATCTATAATGACTATTCATAAATCTAAGGGATTAGAATTTCCAATATGTTATTTTGGGGGATTTTCTTCTTTATTTTCAAAGATGGATTTAAAAGAAAAGATAATTTATGATAATAAATATGGTTTTATATTACCTAAAGTTGATAATTATTATAAAGATACTTTCTTAAAGACTATTTATAAAAATAATTATTTAAAAGAAGATATAAGTGAAAGAATAAGACTTTTCTATGTAGCCTTAACTCGGGCAAGAGAAAAGATAATTATAGTGATTCCTAAACAAGAAGAAGAAAGTTATGTTACTGGTATTGTACCTCTATATATAAGAGAGAAATATAATTCTTTTTTAAGTATTATTAAAAGTATTTATAATATATTACTTCCATACGTAAAAGAAGTAGATATAGTAGGTTCCTTAGATTATTTAATTAGTAAAAATACAAATATTGAATTAGAAAAAAGTAATGATAATTTATTAGTAGAAGAAGTGAATATAGATACTAATGAAGTTATAAAAACACATTATTCTAAAGAGCAATTACAACTAATAAATATTGATGAATATAAGACTTTAGAATTTGGTAGTTTAGTTCATAATATATTAGAAACTATTAATTTTAGTAATTATGATTTAGATAAATATAATGTATCTGGTTTAGTTAAAGAAAAGATTAATAATTTCTTAAAAAGTGATTTTATGAAGAATAAATTATCTAATAAAATGTATAAAGAATATGAGTTTATTGATGATAATTCTCATGGTATTATAGATTTAATAATAGATTGTAATACTCATTTAGAAATAATAGATTATAAATTAAAGAATATAGATGATTTATCATATGATAAACAATTACTTGGATATAAAAAATATTTAGAGAAAAAAACTAATAGAAAAGTTAAGTGTTATTTATACTCTATATTTGATGAAGTTTATAGAGAAATATAATTGAAAATATTATTTATTTATACTATACTTATATAGTAGGTGTAGAATGAAAAAGATAGTTAAGAAAAGACAACTATTTAATAAAAAACTAGTACTAAATATTTTATTAGTACTTTTTATGTTTCTATCTATTGGATATTCAACACTTTCTACTAATTTAAATATAAATGGTAATTTAAATGTCAAAAAGTATTATGAACCAACTCTTTATAACGTTCTAGCAAAAGAAGCAGAAACTGGAGGGTTAGCTAAGAAGTATACAGGTGAACATCATGATTCCTTTACAGAAGCTCCTTCTAAAGATATATTTCACTGGTATGCCAAAAATAACACTGAAGGTACACAAATACTTGATAAAAATAATGTTATATTTGCCAATCACTGTTGGCAAATGATAAGAACAACAGATACTGGTGGAGTAAAAATGATATATAATGGAGAGGCAGACGACGGGAAATGTCTTAATACCAGAGGAACACATGTAGGGTATGCAGCAAGAACGAGTCAAAATCTAGCTTCAAATTATTGGTATGGAACTGATTATATATATGATAGTTCAACTGAAACATTTAAAGTTAGTGGTACAACAGAACAAACTATGTGGAATGAGAGCAATGGACCTGGATTGGTTGGAAAATATACTTGCAAATTAGCAGATGTGAATGGTATTTGTGAAACTCTTTATTTAGTTGAATCTTATAATAATACATCTAGTGCTTATGTAATACCATTAAACTCAAGTTCCAATTATTCACAATTTGGAATACTACAATTTAATGCAAGTGAAAATTCACCAACTTATGTTGGATACATGTACGGAGATGTTTATGCATATAGTTCAACAAGTGGAACAACAAGTCAAAGTTTTACAACAACACAAACTATGTTACAATCAAGATCTTTAGGAACATTATACTGGTATGCGGATAGTATTGATTATGGTACTTTAACTGCTAATCGATATTCATTAGTAAACCCATACCAAGTAAGTGGTACAACAGATTATCCTAATTTGGTAGGAAAATATACATTTAGAAATACTACTCAAAATTATACTAATACAGGTGTATATTACATTGCGGCAGTTAATAACACAACAATGTATTATAAACAACTACAAAGTGGTAACTTATTGTCTGCTTATGAACCAATAGTATTTGGAGATTCCATTCGTGACAACGGAGATGGTACATATACAATTAATAATCCAACCAATGTGACATTATCTGATTGGTATACAAACTTTGCCAATTATAAAAATAAATATACTTGTAATGATAGTAGTACAACATGTGCTTCTCCAAGATATACTACAGCAACAACATCCATGAACTACACGTATATAAATGCGGGTGAGAAGATAATAATTGGAAAGACAAGAAGTGGATTAACTCTTACGGATTCATTGTTAGTAAGAAAAGATGAATTAGTGATTAATTCAAGTAATTATGGTGATTATAAGTATACGTGTAATACTGAAAATGCAACATGTACTGAAGAAACACTCCGAATGATTGATTCAATTAGTGCTTCAGGTTATAATTATGCACCAAATCATTATTATGGTAGTAGTGTAACATGGGATGGAACCAATTATACATTGGTAGATCCAATAGAAATTGAAAACTATAATAATATGAATAATATTTCTACACATCACTATATGTGTGTATCACTAGGACTCAAAACATGTGCGACAGTAGCTTATGTGTATTATTATACTGGAACTGGCTATATGGTTTATATAACATTAAAAGATGGAGTTACAATGGTTGATAAAGCACTAGAAGATATGCTGACAAAAAACACCACAAATTCTACAATGAAAAGTGGAGTAGATGCATGGTATAAACATTATTTATTAGAAGATTATGATGATTATATAGAGGATACAATATTCTGTAATGATAGAAGTATAAGAGCATTAAATGGATGGAATCCAGATGGTGGTATGACAAATGATTATCTACAATTCAAGGAATATAGTGTAACAAGTGATTTAAGTTGTACAAACACAATCAATCAATTTAGTATAAGCAATAATAATGCAAAATTAACTTATAAAGTAGGATTGATGTCAAGTCCGGAAGCGAACATCTTAAATAATAGTAACGCTCGAAAAACAGGACAAATTTATTGGCTTGCTTCGCCTTACTATTTCTACTTCAACAACGCTAACGGTCGTTACGTGGGTGCGGACGGTTACGTGTACCTCAACGGCGTCGGCCTCACTTTCGGCGTGCGCCCGGCAGTTTCACTCCGTCCGGGCACCCGGTATTCTGCTGGAGATGGAAGTATGGCAAATCCTTATGTTGTTTCTACTTCTTAGTGTCTAGTTATTATGAATTTTATGAAAGAATAGTTAAGGTACTTGACTATTCTTTTTACTTGTTATAATATTAGTAAGGTGTTGTTTTATGAGTATTAATATCATTGATGAGATTAAAGAACTTCATTATCTTTTATGTAATCATTTACATGAAATTAATAAGGATAATATACTTTCTAAATATCCATCTCCGTTGCAAGTTGCGATTGCTTTTTATTTAGATAATAATCGTGGCCAGAATATTTATCAAAAAAATTTACAGGAAGAGTTTCATATTAGTAAAGCTGCGATTAGTGATGTAGTGGATTCTATGGAGAAAAAGGGTATTTTAGAGAGAATTCCTTCTTCTATCGATGGAAGAAGAAATCGTATTGTTTTAACAGAGTTTGGGAGTGCTTGCTTTTTAAAGATTAAAAATACTAATGAGGAGTTTAATCAAAGTATTCTTAGGGATTTATCGGATGAAGAAATTCAGTGTTTTTTAGGAATTTTTGATAAAATTAAACATAAAATGGAAAGGGATGATGTTCATGATTAAGTTATTTCGTAATTTTGAAAAGAAAGATATTTTTATTATTATTTTAGTTGTTTGTTTAGTTGTTTTTTCTGTGTATCTTGATCTTAAGATGCCTGAATATATGAGTGAGGTTACGAAGCTTGTTCAAACAGAAGATAGTACGATTCGAGATATTTTAATTGCTGGCGGACATATGCTTGTTTGTGCTGTTAGTAGTTTATTTTGTACGATAGTTGTTGGATATTTTACTTCGCTATTATCTGCTCGGTTTTCTAGAAGTATTCGTCGTAAAGTTTTTAAGAAAGTGGAGGATTTTGGAATTGCTGAGATTAAGAAGTTTTCTACTAGTAGTTTAATTACTCGTACAACGAATGATGTGACACAAATTGAGACTCTTCTTGCGATGGGATTGCAGATGATGATTAAGTCTCCTGTTATGGCTGTTTGGGCTCTTCTTAAAATTCTTGGAAAGAGTGGAGAACTAAGTTTAATAACTGGTGCAGGGGTTGTAATTATTGTTATTACGAATCTTATTATTATTAAAACTGTTAGTCCTAGATTTGCAAAGATTCAAGCTTTGACTGATAAGGTTAATGGAGTAACACGTGAGAATATTACAGGTATTCGTGTTGTTCATGCCTTTAATGCTGAAAAGTTTGAAGAAAAACGTTTTGATAAAGTAAATAATGATATTACTGGTATTCATTTAACGGTTACTAAGACATTTGCGATAATGGATCCTATTATGAATTTTGTGATGCATTTTCAACATTTAGGTATCTATGTTGTTGGTGCTTTTCTAATTGCTCAAAGTGGAATGATGGATAAAATTACGATGTTTAGTAACATGGTTGTATTTTCTAGTTATGGACTGCAAGTTATTATCTCTTTCTTGATGCTTACTATGATTTTTATGATATTACCTCGTGCTCAAGTTTCTGCTAAACGTATTAATGAAGTATTAGAAGAGGACGCTTCTATTGTTTCTGGTAGTTTTCATGGAGATACGTCGGAGCATGGTACTGTTGAGTTTCGTAATGTTAGTTTTAAGTATCCTGATGCTGATGAATATTTATTAAAGAATATCAGCTTTAAAGTAAAACAAGGAGATACTATTGCTTTTATTGGTTCTACTGGTAGTGGAAAATCTACTTTAATTAATTTAGTACCAAGACTTTATGATGCTACCGATGGAGATGTCTTTGTCGATGGTATTAATGTAAAAGAATATGATTTAAAAGAATTAAATAATAAAATAGGATATATTCCTCAGACTGCTGTTATGTTTACTGGAACTATATATGATAATGTTTCTTATGGTGATAATGGTCGTGAGAGACCAAGTCTTGATAAAGTGAAGCAAGCAATTAAAGTTGCTCAAGGGAAAAACTTTGTTGAGAAAATGGAAGGCACCTATCAAGCACATATTGCTAGAGGTGGTACAAATGTTAGTGGAGGGCAGAAACAACGTTTATCAATTGCTAGAGCAATTGCTAGGGATCCTGAAATTTATATATTTGATGATTCTTTTAGTGCTCTTGACTATCAGACAGATGCTACCTTGCGTCGTGAATTAAAGAAATATACGAAAAATGCTACTAGTATGATTGTTGCTCAACGAATCGGTACTATTATGAATGCTGATATGATTGTTGTTCTTGATAAAGGGGAATGTGTCGGTATTGGTACTCATAAAGAATTATTAAATAATTGTGATGTTTATCGTGAAATTGCTTTATCACAATTGAGTGAGGAGGAACTTCAAAATGCCTAGACATGGAATGAATGTAGAAGAGAAGTCTAAAGACTTTAAAGGGTCTATGATTCGACTTTTTCAAAACTTAAACCAATGGAGATTTTTCTTAGTTATTTCCATTTTTTTCGCAATGTTTGCGGCTATTTTGTCTACTATTGCTCCTAATAAACTCGCTGATGTTACTGATGTTATTAGTGATGGTATTAAGCCAAATAGTGAAGTATTACAGGATATTTCAAAAGAAATTATTAAAAGAGCGGGGGCTTCTTATTATATAAACCAAATTGATTCTAATAATCCTCAGTCGAATGCTCAGGAGATACAAACTGTTATGGATGAGTTTTATTCTCTTTCTAATTCTGAAAAGGAAAAGTATTTATCTTCTTTTATTTATCATGATGTTGAAATAACAGTTGATGATCAATTGCAGTTTTTTGATGTTATGAGTGGAATAAATTCTAATGCTTCTTCAGAAGAGATGATTGCGAAGCTTGATCAGCTTCCTGACTCTATAAAGGACTTTGTAGAGCCTAAGCTTGATATGAAGGAGTTAAAGAAGAGATCAATCATTCTTGGAATTATCTATTTACTAAATTCTTTATTTGGATATTTAGAAGGACTTATTATGGCTTATGTTGGAATTGGCTATTCTAAGAAACTTAGACATGATATTATTGTTAAGATTAATCATCTACCACTTCGATATTTTGATTCTCATGAGACAGGAGATTTATTATCTCGTGTTACGAATGATGTTGATAATATAGGAATTAATATGAGTAATAACATTACTTCACTTGTTTCTAATATTACTTTATTTTTAGGATCTATTGTTATGATGTTTGTAACAAATTGGATTATGGCACTTACTGCTATTTTGGCAAGTATCTTAGGATTCGTTTTCTCTTTCTTCTTATTAAAACGAAGTCAAAAATACTTCGTACAAAGACAGAAAGAATTAGGAGACTTGAATGGTCATATTGAAGAGATTTATTCAGGACATAATATTGTTAAGGCTTATAATGGAGAAGAAAGTGCTTTAGAAGAGTTTGATCGTATTAATAATAATTTATATGAGTGTAATCGTAAGAGCCAATTTTTATCTGGTATTATGCAACCTATTATGCATTTTGTGGGTAACTTTGGATATGTTGCAGTATGTGTTGTTGGTGCTTTACTTGTAATGAATCATATGACTAGTTTTGGTGTTATTGTTGCTTTTATGATTTATATTCGTTTATTTACAAATCCTTTATCTAGAATTGCTCAAGCGATGACTACTATGCAGTCCATTGCAGCTGCTGCTGAGAGAGTATTTGAATTTATGGATGAGGAAGAACTTTCTGATGAAAAGCAATTAAAAAGTCGTTTACGAAGAGAAGATGCAAAAGGAAATATTGAATTTAAACATGTTAAATTTGGATATGATAAAAGTCGTGATATTATCAAAGACTTTAGTGCAAAGGTAAAGTCTGGACAAAAGATTGCTATTGTTGGTCCTACTGGTGCTGGAAAAACGACTATGGTAAATCTATTAATGAAGTTTTATGAAATTAATGATGGAGACATTATCATTGATGGAAAATCTATTCATGATTTAAGAAGAGAAAATATTCATGATTTATTTGTTATGGTTCTTCAAGATACTTGGCTTTTTGATGGGTCAATTCGAGACAATATTCAATATAATCGTCATAAGGTATCGGAGGAAAAGATATGGGATGTTTGTAAAACGGTTGGAATTGATCATTTTATTAAAACTCTTCCTGGTGGTTTAGATTCTAATGTTGGTGATAATAATGTAATTTCTTCTGGACAAAAACAATTGCTTACGATAGCTCGAGGCATGATTGAGGATGCACCATTCTTAATTTTAGATGAGGCCACTTCTAATGTTGATACGCGTACAGAAGAGCTTGTTCAAAAGGCAATGGATAAACTTACTGAAGGAAGAACTTCCTTTATTATTGCACATCGTTTATCTACCATAAAAAATGCAGATTTAATTCTTGTAATGGATGAAGGAAATATTATTGAACAAGGAAAACATGATGAATTATTAGAAAAAAATGGTTTTTATGCAAAACTTT
>JAFUZI010000075.1 GCA_017476705.1 Bacilli bacterium | reverse complement strand
GCGTTGTTAAAATATCTATCTTTGTTTTCTGCTTGAAGTACATATGATCCTATTACAAATCTTCTTTTAATTAATGGTGAGAAGTTTTTAGTTCTATAATCCTTCATCATTTCAATATAGTTTCTACCTTCACCTCTTGGCCCAAAGATTAAACCAGTTAAATTAGACATATTACTTGTTGCCTCAGCACATGATATAACAACATAAGTTGATGCAATAGCATTAAGTAAAGTTTTATCTATACTAACCTCTTCTACATCCATACCAATATTTTTACAAAGTTCAATTGTTTTATTAAAGTTTTCTAA
Source organism: Bacilli bacterium (assembly GCA_017476705.1). GTDB lineage: Bacteria > Bacillota_I > Bacilli_A > RF39 > UBA660 > CAJOJO01. The sequence continues at coordinate 5,988 of JAFUZI010000075.1, read as the reverse complement.
ATGAGCTTTTAATTCATCGCTAGCATTTGGATAGTTAGATATATCACAAATTTCCTTTATATAACAAAGTTTTTTACCCTTAACTTCTCCATTTATTGAATCATATAAATGAATATCTTTAGAATCCCATGAAGTCATATCTTTATCATCAATACCCTTCATAGCATCTACTACTATAGCTGCATCTTTAACACTTCTAGTTAAAGCTCCTAAGTGATCCATACTAGATGCGAATGGGAATACACCATATCTAGATATCATTCCATATGTTGGTTTATATCCAACTATTCCACAATATGCAGCAGGTTTTCTAATTGAATCTCCTGTATCTGTACCTGTTGCATAAGGATATACTCCAGCTGCAACTGCACAAGCAGAACCAGATGAAGATCCAGCACACATACGAGTTCTATCCCATGGATTTAATACAACTCCTGTATGACAAGTAGTACCAGTACCACCCATACCAAATTCATCCATTGCAGTTTTATTTACAAGTACTGCACCATTTTTAAGTAAGTTATCATATGCAGTAGCATTAAAAAATGGAACATAGTCTTTAAGTGTATTAGAAGATCCTGTAGATAATATTCCTTTTGTTGAAAAGTTATCTTTTAAGCCAAATGGAATACCTGAAAGTAGACTATCAGTGACATCGCAACCATTTACATCATCTAAAATTGTTACGAATGCATTATATTTATCTTGTACTTCTTTTGATTTTTCAAGAGCTTCTTTAACTAATTCTTCACTAGTTACTTCACCCTTAACTAAAAGTTCATGTAATTCTTCTACTGTCTTATTCATTATTCCACCACCTTTGGAACTTTAACTTGATCAGTTAATGAATCATCACAATTAGATAAAATATCATCTATACGTGGTGAATCACTCACTTCATCTTCTCTTAAATGATCAATAAATCTATCTAAACAATGTGTCATTGGTTCTACACTTTCTATATTTGGTATATTATTTATTAAATCAATATTTTTATCAATTATATCAAATTCATCTAAAACCATTTTAGTCTCTTCATCAGTTAATCCAATTAATAATTTATCAGCATAATCTCTAACCATTTCTTCAGTAAATTTAGCCATAAAAATCCTCCATTTACATATTTAATTATCTTAATAATTATAGAATAAATTGCTATTTATGTCAATGAAACCTAAGACATAAAAAAACCGCTATATAGCGGATAATTTCACAATAGTGACTTAAAAAGTTATCTGATAGCCTTTCTAGACATACATTAAATAAGCAGTAATAACTTACTAATTAATTATTGTTAAATTTATAATATCATTTATTATACATTCTATTAATAAAGTACCACTTTAAAACGACTGATAACAGATTAGTGAATATTTATAATATGGTAGCATACTACTTTTAATCCATTTTTACTAGACGTAGCTGTAAATGTTACGCTAGAAGATATTGGATTTATTAATGTCCTATAGGTACTGTTTATATCCAAATAATTCCAATTATGCTCATTATAAATAACATTTGCATTAGTAACATTAAAATTAGAATTTGTACCCCTATATGTTGCTATGCAAAAATAATATTTATTAATATCTAAATTATCAATTGTACAAGTTAGAGCATTTTCACCAGAATCACAATATTTTTTTTCAATGGTAGTTTCTAAATTAGATTTATCATATAATTCATCAATGGCATCCTGTACATTAACTATATTATCTCCATTTGTTTTTTTCCATGATGTATCTTTTGGAGTATAATTTATATTACTTGCTAATATAGAAACCGCTGCATATGCTGTACCAACTATACAAACACATGCTATTACTATTACTACAAATACTCTACTCTTTAGCAACTCTTTCATAAACATCACCCTTTATTTTCTACTTTAATTATAGCATATATTCTTATATTTTCAATATAAAAAAAAGATATATTCTCCTTCAACGTAAATAAAAAAACCGCTATATAGCGGATAATTTCACAAATGGTGGGCCTAACTGGACTTGAACCAGTGACCTCACGCTTATCAGGCGTGCGCTCTAACCAGCTGAGCTATAGGCCCATAAATGCTTACGACTATTAAATTATATTATATTTTTATTAAATTATCAATAGTTTTTTAAAAAATATGTAAAAAAAGATAAAAACATTTATCTTTTACTTTACTTTTGATGAATACAATTTATAGTCAACATCATTTGGAAAAAATTTATGAGTTAAAAATTTATTGTTATTAGGATCAAACACAAACTCGAGTGATTCAGTCTCAACATTCATCATTATTGCTCTATCTTCTATATAATCCATTTTTTCATAATTTTCCAAATATTTTTCCAATTCTAATGCAACATTTTTAATTCTAACTGTATTACCAACAATGCCAGGGACTAATAAATAAACCAGTTCATTACTTAAATTATTATTCAAAATAGCATCTTTTAATTCCATAAAAATATAGCTTGCATCTTCAGATTCTAGCCCATCATACTTATTAGAATTAAAATGCCCAACAATGGCTTTTTTATTTAATCTATCATATAAAAGGACACCAATACATGATGCAATTCCTTTTGTTCCAATTAATGAATGATTACCATATACACATTTTGTTTGATTCATTGAAACATTTATTAATTCAAAATCCATATGATCACTTCCTAAACAGCAATACCTCTTTTTCTATTTTCATCTTTTATTTCAGAAATAGATTCAGCAATAGTTTCATCATTTAACATATATATAGGTTCAACAAAATAAAATCTACGTTTTTGAATACCTTCGTTTGAAAAATTATATGATGACATTCTGATAAAACCATCATCATAAAGCATAAAATTAAATTCATTTATTTTTTTATCTATAATAACTCTTTTTCTTTGCACTTTTTCTTCTGTTTCTTTAAAATAATCAAAAACTATATATCTATCAGATATAATTATCTTACTAGCTTTTCCATCAAATACCTTAACACTTGATATATTTTCAACGACATCATTTAAATCAGACATAAAATCATTTATCTCAGGACTTTTCTTTTCAAGTTCTCTATTTACTATAGTATCAACTATAAATTGAAAATATTTTTTTAATTTTTCTTGCATTGCATGATATTCTTTATTTTTAGTGAAATTAATATCTTCACCATAATAAGTCAAATCTATGTTTTCAAAATTATTCATACATATACCCCTATCCTAAAATAAGTATAACACATTATTTATTTTAGTAAATAAGATTTGTATAGCAAGTGTAAATAAAAAAGCTATTAATATAGCTTTATAACTTTTAAAAATGGTGCTCGCAGAGAGAATCGAACTCTCACAACATAGTTACACGATTTTGAGTCGTGCGCGTCTACCAGTTCCGCCATGCGAGCAACTAAAAGCATTATAACAAATTTTTTAATTTATTACAATGTCTATTAATTAGTTTTTAATCATATGATATATATTTATTTCTTATTGTATCATATTCATCTTTTGTTATTTCCACTTTATTTTCATGGCTAGTACCCTTATAATATTTATATTCAATATTTCCTGTTGTTTCAAAATTTCCAGTATTAGGATTACATACTGAAACATTTATTTTCCTTTCGTAATAACAAAGTTCCTCACCAAAGTAGCAATCTTCACTTTCAGAAGCATTTTCTCCCCAATCATCATTTTTAATATCAAATTCTCCATTAAAAAATTTATCTTTAATACTACTTGGATCTAACAAATCTAAATCCATTAATTTAAATCTATGATCAGAGCAATTATAATTTCCTAGATATTCTAAATCTTTAACCGTTTGCCCAGCTACTTGTGCGAATTTAATTCCATTTATATAAATAAAATATGCAGGTCTTTCTAAAACACCCATTTCTCTTATTGCTTCTGTTTTAATATTAAATCTATTAAGTACCCTTTGTATTCCGCGCATCTTAGGAATTGTACCATCTATATATGCTTGAATTGATGATAAATCTATTTGTATATCATCTTTTATATAACAAGATAATTTAGAATTGCTAGTGCTGCATTCATAATAAATACCATAGTCCTCATCTTTTTTTAATTCTTCTAATAATGTATCTTTTACTTCTTCTGTTTTAGATTCATCTTTTAAATCTTCATATATTACATAACTTAGACCTAAATCAAGTATTTCGTTTGATTTTAAAACAACTCCTCCTGTTACATTAAAACCTTTTTCTTTAGAATCTTTATAAATACTCTCAACAGCATCTTTAAGTTTCATTCCCACAAAATTTTTTTCCAAACGATTACAATCATCATTTAAGCATTCATAATTATCTACTTTTCCATTTTTTATAATTAATGATAATTTTGGATTTATTTCTACTATAACTTCATATTCCTTATCTTTAATTATGTCATTAACAACCTTATCAGCAATTATAGCATTATTTTTTATTTTAATATTATTAGTAATTTTAACAATAACTACTATAACTATTATTAAAAATAAGACTATTAAAGATACTTTTAGCACTTTCTTCTTCATAGTTATCACCTCAACTCTATTTTACAACATTTAAAAAACAAAAAAAAGAGTTATATTACTCTTCTATTTCTTTATACTTTGATTCAAATAAATTAGTTTCTTCATCTATCTCAGTTGGTTCTTCAATCTTAGGTAAATCATTAATAGTTTTAAGGCCAAAATAATCCAAGAATTCACTTGTTGTCCCATATAAATTAGGTCTTCCTGGTTGATCACTTTTTCCCATTTCTTTAATTAAGCCCTTAAGCAAAAGTTTTCTAACTAAGTGTTGACTTGAAACTCCTCTAATCTCATCTACTTTAATACGTGTTATTGGTTGATTATATGCAATTATTGCAAGTGCTTCAAGTGCAGCAGGAGATAAAGTGGATGATATTTCTTCCTCAGTTAATCTCTCATAATACTCTTTATGTTCTTTTTTAGTTGTAAGCTTAAGTTTTCCTCCAAGATAATCTATTTTAATTCCATGATTTGGTTCATCATACATTTTTTTTAGTTTATCTAAATATGGTACAAGGGTCTTTTCATCTACATTTAAAAGATCAATTAACTCCTCTACGCTAACTCCTTCATCACCTTTTAAAAATAATATTCCCTCTATTACTGCTTCTAAATTCATATTAATCACTTTCCCTTAAGCTTAAATAAATCTTTTTAAAATTATCTTCTTGCTTTATACATAAATCTTGTTTACGAGCAAGATCTAATATTGACAAAAATGTAACAACTATATAATCCTTACTCATTATATCAAATAATTCTTCAAATTCTACTTTTTTCTTTTTCTTTAATATATCTCTAATTTCACTATTACGTTTTTTTACAGAATATTCTTTTTTTGTAATTTTTGTATTAAGTGGTTTTTCTAACTCTTTTCTTTTTAAGAATTCCTTAAATGCAGCTGTTAAATCATCGAGTGATAAATTGCCTATTTCTATTTCTTCTGACTCTATTTTAAACTCACTTAAATCACTAGGGCTTTTTGTAAATTCCTTATGTCTTTCATCTTCTAAATCTTGAAAACTTGGTACAAGTTCTTTATATCTTTTATACTCAATTAATCTTTTAATTAATGTTTCTTTTGGATCTTCAACATATTCATCTTCTTCTATATTAGATTTTGGAAGTAACGAAGAAGATTTAATTTCCATTAATTCTGATGCCATTACCAAATATTCACTTGCAATATCAAGATTCATATTTTTCATAGCATTTATATAACTTAAATATTGTTTAGTTATTTCCTCAATACTAATATCATATATATCTATATCCGTCTTCTTTATTAAGTGAAGTAATAAATCAAGAGGCCCATCAAAATTATCAATCGTTATGACATATTCCATAATTAACACTCCCAAGTACAATTATTATATCATATATTTACTTTTTTATGATATAATTTTAATAGTTTGAAGGTGAATTTATGAAAGTTTTTAATATGATTGATGAAGAATTCATATGTGAAAATTG
>JAFUZI010000074.1 GCA_017476705.1 Bacilli bacterium | reverse complement strand
ATAAAATTAATATTTGGATATTTTATAGCATTTTCTATGATGAAGTTTCCCTTACCCATTCCTATTTCTATACGAATAGGATTATTATTATTAAATAATTTATTAAATGAACCTTTATGATTTAAATAATCTTTAATAACATATTTAGAACTTCCTACAATCTCTTCTGCTCCTTTTACATGTTTAAGTCTCATTTTATCACCTAATTAATTATAACATTTATTCTCATATAAAAAAAGATTCTTTGTTGAATCTTTTACTTTATTCCATATACACGAATATAAGATATTGACCAGCTTCCACCAAAATTAGTTGCATTTGAGTAAATTCCATTTTTTCCTATTGAGAAAGCCCATAATACATAACTAGTACCCCAAACAGGTCCAACTGTATAAAAAGGAAATTTTGACGTTGGATATTCATCTGAAATTATGGATACAGGAATCATAATACTATCTCCTTGAGCTTGATTTGTCATTAACTCTAGATATATATAATCATATTTAGTTATATCTGTTCCACTAGCCCATGGATATGCAGTTGCATTTGATGGATTAGTCGTAAACTCTTTTAATAGTTTTACTGCTTTAGGTTGTGATTTATCATACAAATCATCAATTGCAGCTTGTACATTAGTTACTCCCCATGCATTATCTTTTGATTTAAAGGATATTTGACTTGCCAAAAGACTTGATGCTAAAACAGTTGTAATTGTTCCAACCAAAATACCAAGAATTATTCCAAATACTATTTTTTTCATATTATCACCTAGTTTAATTATAACATAAAAAAAGACTAATTAATAGTCTTTTAGTTATTGTCTTTCAAAAATTCAATAGTTTTACGCATTTCTTTATCGTATTTAACCATTTCAATTCCACCAAACAATTTTAAGAATTCATCTTTTTTCATATTGTATTTAACTGCTAAATCTTCAGCTTCTGCTTGTGCTTCAGCGTCTGTTATAGTAATATTTTCTTTTTCTTTAATAGCTTCTAAAAGTAATCTTTCTTTAACTCTTTTTTCAGCTTCTGGATGCATTTGATCTTTTAAAGCTGCCTCATCAGAATTAGTAAATTTAAAGAATTGTTCTAAAGTAATTCCTTGCATTTTTAAGTTTTCTTCATATTGTCTTAACATTCTATCAATCTCTTCATGAATCATTGCATGTGGAACTTCTACTTCCATGTTTTCAATTGCTTTATCGATTAATTCATTAACAAAATGTTCTTCTGCATGAGTTTCTTTATGAGTTTTAATATTTTCTTTAACTTGTGCTTTTAAGCTATCTAAATCATTAATTCCATCCATTCCTAAATCTTCAAAGAATTCTTTATCAATTTCTGGAATTTTAACTTCTTTAACTTCATGTACTTTAATTTTAAATACAGCTTTTTTACCTTTTAATTCTTCAGCATGATAGTCTTCAGGGAATGTAACTTCAATATCTTTTTCATCTCCAGCTTTAAGACCAATTAATTGTTCTTCAAATCCTGGAATAAATGTATTAGAACCTATTTCTAATGAATAGTTTTCTGCTTTACCGCCTTCAAAAGCTACACCATCTTTATAACCATCAAAGTCAATAATTGCAATATTACCATTTTCAATAGTGCCTTCTTTTACAACGTTTTCAGCATATCTATTTCTCATCTCGTCAATTGCTTTATTAACTTCTTCATCAGTTACCTCAACTGATTCTTTTTTAACTCCAAGCTTAGTATATTTACCTAATTTTACTTCTGGATATAAAGTTAAGCTAAATGAAAATTCGCAACCATTTTCATCAATTGATTTTAAATTAACTTGTGGTTGAGCAACGATTTTTAAGTCTTCATTTTCACTAATCATTTTTTGGTATGCATCATTTAAACAAATATCAGCAGCATCAAAGAAAAGTGATTCTTTACCATATTTTTTAATAAATACATCTTTTGGAGCTTTTCCTTTTCTAAATCCTGGAATATTAGCTTTTTTAACAGCTTCTTTAAAAGCTTTATCTAATGCTTCTTCCCATTCTTTTCCTTCTATTTTAATATTAACTTCTTTCATAATTACCTCCTATTTAATGTTTAATATTTTAACTTCATAACTTCCAGCTTCAGCATTAACAGTAGCTACCTCACCTACTGATTTACCCATAATTGCTTGAGCAAGTGGTGATTCGTTTGATATTTTATTATCAAATGGATCCACTTCACTTGTACCAACTATAGTATATGTATCTTCTTCATTATCATCTAAATATTTAATTGTAACAACTGAGCCAAATGAAACAGCATTATTATCATTTTTTTCAATAATTACTGCTTTTTCAATCATAACTTCAAGTTGAGCAATTCTACCTTCTACTTCTGCTTGTTCAGTTCTTGCTGCATCATATTCAGCATTTTCAGATAAATCTCCAAGTGCTCTTGCTTCTTTTAATGCTTGTACAACTTCTGGTCTTCTAACTAATTTTAATTCATCTAATTCTTTTTTAAGTTCTTCTAAACCTTGTTCAGTTAGATAATATTCTTTTGTTTTATCCATGAATTCCACCTCTTTATAATTTACTTATTGATAATATAACAAAATAAAGCTTTTGTCAACTTTATTTCCTAATTAAATCATATTTAAATACTTCTTTATTTAGTCTTAATTTAACAATTTCCATTGGATGTCTAACTAAAGCTATTTTATTCCCATCTAAGTCGTATATCTCTTCAATAGTAATTTCTATATCTTCATGATTTGGTCCAAATATAATAGCCTTATCTCCGACTTTAAACAAGTTTCTCTCTTGAACGGTTGCAAGATGCGACTCTTTATCATAGTCTAAGATTACTCCTAAGAAATCTTGATTTGATACTTCAACTCTACCATTATAATAACCACATGTTGAATCATTTACTCCATTATAGAATTGTGGTACTGAATCTCTATTCGCACAATTTCTTAAGATTTTTTCATAATCTGGATTATATTTATAGTTTTCTTTATCTAATAAATAACTATCTATTACTTTTCTATATATATTAACAATGGTTGCTATATAATAAATTGAACGCATTCTTCCTTCTATTTTAAATGAAGTTATGCCTTGGTCAATCATATCTGGAATATATTTTAACATTGATAGGTCTTTAGCACAGAATGTAAACTCTTTATCACCTTTGATAGCCTCTTTATTCTCACTTAATAAATCAAAATCCCATCTACATATTTGAGCACATCCACCACGATTGGCATCTCTTCCTGTAAATAGATTGGATAGTGCACATCTACCACTAATACCTGCACACATAGCTCCATGTATAAAGCATTCTAGTTCTATATCTACATTTTCTTTTATAGCACTAATCTCTTCTTTAGAACACTCTCTTGCAAGCACTATTCTCTCGCAACCTAGACTCTTATAAAATTTAGCTGTCTCAACATTCATACTTGATGCTTGTGTTGATATATGAACTGGTATTTTGGTGTGTTCAAGTGCTAGTTTTACAATAGTTAAATCACTTACTATTATTGCGTCTACATTACATTCTTCTAAGTGTTTTAAATAATCAATTACTGCTTTTAACTCTTTATTATGTAATACTATATTTACTGTTACATATATTTTTTTATTCATTGAATGAGCATATGAACATGCTTCTTTTATCTCATCAAACGAGAAATTAATAGCATTCGCACGAAGACCTAAAAGAGGTCCTCCTATATATACAGCATCTGCTCCATATATAAGGGCATATTTAAGTCTTTCCATATCACCTGCAGGCGCTAATAACTCTGGCATAATATCACCTCACTTTACTTTATAAGTTGTCTCATTAAATAGAAATCCTTTATCACTACCAGGTATTTCTAAATCAAATTCTTTTTTTTCTTTAAACGTTTTAAGTACTTTTATAAACATACTATCTTCTATATTAAATTCATTAAGTGTTACATAATCGATATCTAAATCTAAGTATTCTTTATAACCATTTAAAATATTATTTGAATAAACTATAGTTCCCTCATGATTATCAACTATTGGATAAATTTTATCTTCTTTTTCTATATAATTAATACTTGATGAATCACTTAAATTAAAGTGATCTAAATAATTTTTAACTTCATGTCTTTTAGATGTAAATATTGGAATATATCCAAACATAGGTGCAATTAAAATTGAGTCAGTATTTTCTTTTATTTCTTTTATTTCTCTTAGAGTT
>JAFUZI010000073.1 GCA_017476705.1 Bacilli bacterium | reverse complement strand
TTAGCATCATATACGCCTTCATTTAAATCATTTTCATCATTTGAATCCATTAAATTAATTGCTTTTTGATTTTCAATCGCATTAATAAATCCATTGGCAGATTGTTCTGCTCCACCCTTTTTTGTTTTCTCAACAATACTTGTTATTGTTGGATATGCAATAAGCGCAATTATTGCTAGTATTACTATTACTGCAAGTAACTCTATTAGTGTAAATCCTTTTTTCATAAATCCTCCTTCAAACTCTATCAAATTAATTATAACAAATATTAATTATTTTTAAAATATTTGTTTACATTTAATTAACAAAAAAAAGAATAGATAAACTATTCTTCTATACTTTTAATTGCATTTTTTATTATATCAATACTATTTTCTAGTCTACTTGTCTCATCACTAGTTAAATCAATAAATATTTTTTTGCTAACACCATCTTTATTTAAAACAACTGGAAGGCCTACATAAACATCATTAACCTCATCATATGTAGATAGTGTAATTATACTATTTTCATCTCCTAAAATAGCATTAGTAATTCTAACTAAACACATACCAATTCCATAATATGTAGCGCCTTTTCTATTAATTATTTCATATGCTGCATTTTTAACATCCTCATAAATTGTATTTAACTCTTCATTATTTAAAAACTTATTGATTGGTTCAAGTGCAATATTAGCTTTACTCCAAGGAACGAACTCAGAATCCCCATGTTCTCCTATTACATATGCATTAACACATGAAGGATTAATATGGAGTTTACTTCCTATAATATATTTTAATCTTGATGTATCAAGACTTGTACCAGATCCTATTACTTTATTAGATGGAAGTCCTGAATACTTATATGTTAGATAAGTCATAACATCAAGAGGATTAGTTGCTACTAAGAATATTCCATTAAAACCACTATTCATAACATTATCTACAATATTTTTAAAAATTTTAGAATTTTTATTTATTAAATCCATTCTAGTTTCCCCTGGATTTTGATTAGCACCTGCCGCAATTACAACAAGTTTTGCATCCCTACAATCTTCATAAGTTCCTTTATGAATATTTATTTTAGAAGGAGCGAAGGCTAAACAATGATTTAAGTCCATTACTTCTCCTTCAATTCTTCTTTCATCTAAATCTATTAAAGCAAGTTCTGTCACATGAGTTCTTTGATTTAAAAGTGCATAAGCATAACTCATACCAACATTGCCGCATCCAATTATTACAACTTTACTCATAAACCCTCCTATTTATATTTACTTGTTATTCCTAAATACTCTTCTAAGCTTATCCAAGAACCATTATTATATAAATCACGAGCTATATCACCAACATATCTAAAATGCCATGATTCATACATATAACCTGTATATGATTCTTTTCCTTTAGGATATCTTAAAATAAATCCATATTTATAACAGTTATTAGCAAGCCAAATTCCTTCTTTAGTTTCACCAAAAGTATCACTTACACTATTTAAGTCAGCAGCTAATCCTGTTTGATGTTCAGAATATCCTGGACGAGCTGAATAAGTATCAGCTAAAGCTTTTCCATCACGATTAACATATCTATTATATAGTCCATTTTGTATATTATATGATCTAAAACCACTTACTACTTTAAGTTCAATTCCATCTTTTAATGCATCTTTACGCATTAACTCAAAATTATCTGTAAAATCTTTTAAAAGTCCACCAGGATTATAAGTCTCAGGTAGGCCATATGTTTTATTAGCAATCAATATTCCATTAACATATGTTATACCAGATATCTCTTCTATTTTATATCCTTTAGATGAAACCTTAGAATTTACTTTTTTATTTTTTTCTTTAACAGTTAGTTTAAACTTTTTTAAACTAGTATTACCTGATTTATCAGTTGCTTTAACTTCTAAATTGTAAATACCTGTTTTGTTTAAATCATAATTACCAACTATTTCTTTTTTTATATCATCATTTGAATTATCAGTAACATTAATATCCTTTAATAAATCAATATCACTATTAACTATAACTTCTATATCAGTAACACCATCAATTAAAGGAGCTTCCATATCCTTTACAATCATTTTTATAGGATAATTTTTATTTTTATATGTAACTGTTCCATTATATTCACCAGTATAGTATATTTTTCCATCTTCATCTTCTAAATTATCCCATTTAATAATGGCACTTGGATAATCATTAATTCCATATACTATTTTATCTCCAACATTTAACTCAATCACTTTATCATATTTAAGTTCATCTTTTTTATCTAAGATTACTTTATCTAAACAAACTATGCATATTATTAAAATAATTAATATAATTGATAATATAACTTTCTTTTTCATCCTAACACACCTCTAAATAAACCAAGTGATAAAATTAACATTATAATACTAGCTAAAACAAGTCCTAAGAATATAGCCAAAATACTTTTTTTAAAATCTAAATCAAGTATTGATGCAGCAAGTGTTCCAGTCCAAGCACCTGTTCCAGGAAGTGGTATTCCAACAAATAAAAGTAAAGCTACATAAATACCATTTTTAGCTTTTTCTCTTAGTTTTTCTCCACCTTTTTCACCCTTTTTTAAAAACAAATTAAAAATTTTTCCAACATACTTTTTATTACTTCCCCAAGCAAGAATTTTACGGGCAAATAAAAATACAAAAGGAACAATTAAAAAATTCCCTAGTATTGCAGTTATATAACTTGGTATTAAAGGTAACTTAAATCCAACTGCATATGGAATTGCACCTCTAAGTTCTATTATTGGTACCATTGAAATTAAAAATACCATTAAATATTTTTTTATCATATTCTCACCATAATAATGATATCAAAAAATTAAAAAAAAGGAAATATTAAATTATATTTTTTTATTAGCAGGGCTCATTATAACATTACCATTTATATCAAAGCGTGAACCATGACAAGGGCAATCAAAGGTATGTTCTACCTCGTTATAAATAAGGCCGCATCCCATATGAGTACACTTTTTATCACCATTAAATCCCTTTATATACCCATTTATATTTTTTTTAATATCTAATAGTCCCATACTAAACTGATTTGTTATAATTCTATCAGGTGAAAATAATTTCTTATAAGGGTTCTTTTTTCTATCTATCATAGAAGATATTATAGATCCAGCCAAAAAGCCATTAGTTAATCCCCATGTATTATAGCCTGTTGCTAGATACATATGTTTTTTTATCTCTCCTACATATGGAAGTGAGTCATTAGTCATAATATCTATATTACTCCATAAATAATCAGGATTTAAATTTAAATCGTTTAACTTTTTTAACAGTTCATTAAAATTCTTTTTATCGCATACACTCTTATCAATACTTCTTGAATTAGATAAATAAATAAGATAATCTTTATAATTTCTAATTGATATAAAAGGATTACTATAACTAATTAAAGAAAGTTTATAATCACTACATTTAGATGCGCTTATATAAGACTTTTCTAAATATCCTTTTATTGGAAATAAAAAAGGAATATTAAAATATGGATAATGACTTGCTACTACTACACATTTAGCTTTTATCTTAAATCTATCTGTATAACAAATATATCCTTTATCACACTCTTTTATTTTTTTTATAGAAGTATTTTCATATATTAAATCTTCTAAACCGTTTGTAAGGCCATATATAAATTTTATAGGATTAATTAAATATGTATCTTTAACATAAAATAAATATTTATATTTCACTATATCTAACTTTTTATTATATGTTTTAATATTCATTTCATTTAAAAAATATTCTAAATCTTTTAATTTTTCTATTTCACATTCTTTATTAGTATAAATATAACTATCAATTTTTTCTAAATCACAATCTATTTTATTTTTCTTTATTAAACTAACTTCTTCTTTTATTGTATCTATTTGAGATTTTATATAGTCTTTTAAAACAGTATCGTTATAATTATTTCTTATTTTATTCAATAAATCATTTTGTAAAAAGTTAAGTTTCCCTGTACTATTACCTGTTGTAGAAAATCCTATCTTATTTTGTTCAACAAGCATTATTTTCTTGTTTGTATCTTTTAAATGATATAAAGTACTTATACCAGTTATCCCACCACCAATTATAAGCACATCAACGCTCTTATCATTTTCTAATTTTCTAAATTCTTTTATATCTATATTATCTTTCCATATACTTATATTTTTCATATAATCACCTAATATTAATATTAGTATTTTTTTATAATTTAAACTTAAAAAT